>JBOFJM010000570.1:0-3518 GCA_051656825.1 Kluyvera sp. | reverse complement strand
GGATATCCCGCGTAAACGTGAGCTGCTGCCTTATTTGCAGCGCCTGGCGAGCGAGATAAACATCCCGATGCTTTATGTCAGCCACTCGCTGGACGAGATCCTGCATTTGGCGGATAAAGTGCTGGTGCTGGAAGGCGGCGAGGTTAAAGCCTTTGGTAACCTCGAAGAGGTGTGGGGCAGTAGCGTGATGCACCCGTGGCTGCCGCAGGATCAACAAAGCAGTATTCTGCGCGTGACCGTGCTGGAACATCATCCGCACTACGCCATGACAGCGCTGGCGTTGGGCGACCAGCATATCTGGGTAAACAAGCTGGATAAACCGCTGCAAAGTGCGGTGCGCATTCGCATTCAGGCCACAGATGTTTCTCTGGTACTGCAACCGTCACCGCAAAGCAGTATTCGTAACGTACTACATGCCAAAGTGGTGCAGTGCTACGACAATAATGGCCAGGTCGAGGTGCAGTTAGACGTGAGTGGCCGCACGCTATGGGCGCGTATCAGCCCGTGGGCGAGAGATGACCTGGCGGTAAAACCAGGCCTATGGCTCTATGCGCAAATCAAGAGCGTTTCAATCACCGCCTGATTACAACAGCTGATTGTTGATAAAGTCGGCGATGGCATCCGTGGTGTTATCGCCGATCACCACATTCGCCCGCGCTTTCACTTCGTCGGCGGCATTCCCCATCGCAACTCCCGTTCCGGCAGCTTCCAGCATACTGATATCGTTAAAGTTATCGCCAAAAGCTACCACATCCTGCATTGACCAGCCCTGGGCGGTAATAAACTGCGTCAGGCGCATACCTTTGCTGTTACCCTGGCGGGCGATATCGACCTGATCGTGCCACGACCATTCGCACTCCAGTTGCAAGGTTTGCTCGACGTGATGGGCAAAATCCTGCAATTTCTGGCCGTTTTCGTCGGTCAGGGCAAATTTCCACACGTTTTGCACTTCATGGGCCGCATGAGCCAGCGATGCAACCTGAGTAAACGACGGGCGCTGGTGCTCTGGCAGGGTCTGTGCCCAATTGCGGGTGCGAACGACGTGTCCGGTGGGCGACTGATACATCATGGTGTCATCAACATACATCAGGCCGTGAATCTGGTGTTCATCCAGCAGAGTAATCAGTTGCTGGGCTTTCTCTACCGGCATCGGATCGGCATCTAATACTTTTTTTGCATGATAATCATACAAGTAAGTGCCATTACAACAAATTGCAGGTGTATCTAGTGCCAGTGCCTGATAAAAAGGATGAATGGCAACATGATGACGACCGGTAACGATCATCAACTGATACCCTGCCGCTTTGGCGCGATTCAGCGCATCCAATGAAGAAGGTAGAAGGGTTTTCTTTGGCGTCAGGAGCGTACCGTCCAGATCCAGAGCAATCACGCGTGTAGTCATAGTTCTTGTCTCGAGTTAGAGAGAAAATTCGCTGTGCAGGATGGTACACCGAGATACCTGTACGGCAAAATGATGTGGACAAGGCCGCGAAAAGTAGCCGCAAATTAGATGTTTTCAGAAAGGAGTATTCATGAAACAGACCGTTTATACCGCCAGCCCGGAAAGCCAGCAGATCCATGCGTGGACGCTGAATCATGACGGCAGCCTGAAGCTGGTTCAGGTGGTGGATGTTCCAGGTCAGGTGCAGCCGATGGTCATTAGCCCTGATAAACGCTTTCTGTACGTTGGCGTGCGCCCTGAGTTTCGCGTGCTGGCCTACCGTATCGCCCCAGATGATGGCGCATTAACCTTCGCGGGCGAAGCGCCGCTGCCGGGTAGCCCAACCCATATTTCGACTGACCGCAAAGGCAACTTTATCTTTAGCGCCTCCTACAACCAGGCTAACGTCAGCGTGATTCGTCTTGAAGACGGCCTGCCGCGCGATACGGTCACGGTGGTCGAAGGGCTGGACGGCTGCCACTCCGCGAATATCTCCCCGGACAACCGTACCCTGTGGGTTCCGGCACTTAAGCAAGACCGTATCTGCCTGTTTACCCTGAGCGACGACGGCTTCCTGGCGGCGCAAAACCCGGCAGAAGTGTCCACCGTTGAAGGCGCAGGCCCGCGCCATATGGTGTTCCATCCGAATGAACAGTACGGTTACTGCGTCAATGAGCTGAACGGCTCGGTAGACGTGTGGGAACTGAAAGATCCGCACGGCAAAATCGAATGTGTGCAAACGCTGGATATGATGCCTGCCGACTTCACCGACACCCGCTGGGCGGCAGATATTCACATCACCCCGGACGGTCGCCATCTGTACACCTGTGACCGCACCTCTAGCCTTATCACCGTGTTTAGTGTGTCGGAAGACGGCAGCGTGCTGTCTGTTGAAGGCTTCCAGCCTACGGAAACTCAGCCGCGTGGCTTCAATATTGATAACAGCGGTAAATATCTGATCGCGGCAGGGCAAAAATCCCACCATATCTCAGTGTATGAAATTGCCGGTGAGCAGGGGCTGTTGCAGGAAAAAGGGCGCTATGCCGTTGGGCAAGGGCCAATGTGGGGGGTTGTTTACGCTCACTAACATGTGAAGACAGCGCCACCGAATGGCGGCGCTGTATCAGAAATCTAAATCCAGCACGTTATATTTACTCTGTTCTGCACTGAGCTGGCTCTCTTTTTTGAGCAAACTGCGTTCATACATCTTGAAGAATGGGTAGTACATCATCATCCCCGCCACAATAATGAGGACAGCCAGAATCGGCGCTCGCCAATCCATCGTAATAAAATACTGCGCAATAGGTGTGGGAATCCCGCCCACTTGAGCGACTGGCCCACCGATAAAACCGGCGTCAAAAATTAAATAAATCAGTGAGGCGAGAATGGGCGTACCGAGAACAAAAGGAAAGAAAAAGTAAGGATTAAAGGCAATAGGAAATCCGTAGACCACCGGTTCAGAAATCCCGAATAATGAGGGAACAATCGCCGCTTTCCCGGCAGCTTTAAGCTGTGGGGCTTTACTCATTAATCCTAATATTGCAATCGCACCGGTGATCCCTGAGCCGGTACAGGCGGCAAATGCTCCCCACCATCCCTCGGTAAAGACGTATTCGGTTGGTAAACCTTGCGCAAAGTTGGCAGCGTTGAGCGACAAATATTGCGTCATAAATGGCAGCGTAAAACCAATTAAAATGGCATAGCCGTTTAAGCCAAAAAACCAGAATACCATTTCGAGGAAAATAATAGTGAACACACCCCAGACGGAATCTATTCCGCTGATTGCAGGGGCTAGCGCGGTTGTAAACAGTTCCGGGACAATTTGGTGATTAAAGTACGCCTGGCTGGCAATCGAGACAGAACAGGCGACGATAACGACAAACAGTAGCGGAAATATCGACTCAAAGGTTTTGGCAATCATATCAGGCAACCCGCTGATACGAATAGTTATCTTCTTACGATAGGCCCAACTGATAAATTCAACGGTTGCCAGTGATGAAATAATGGCGACAAATAGCCCGCGCGAGTCTAAAAATGCAATATTAACGCTACTATTAACCATTTTACTGTTTAATAT
>JBOFJM010000569.1:0-5497 GCA_051656825.1 Kluyvera sp. | reverse complement strand
GGGCACGTAAGCCTTTCGGCGACGGCAAGGGCGGCACCTACTTTGGCGCGACCGGCTGCGGCAAGAGTTACACTATGCAGTTCTTAACCCGTCTGCTGATGAAAAGCGTCGAGTTCGCCAGCCCGACGATCGTGCTGATCACCGACCGCACCGATCTCGACGATCAGCTCTCGGCGCAAATGTGCAATGCCAAAAACTATATCGGCGACGACACCGTGGTGCCCGTCACCAGCCGTGACGATCTGCGGGAAAAACTGGCCGGTCGCAACAGCGGCGGCGTCTTCCTGACCACCATCCATAAGTTTACCGAAGACACCGAACTGCTCTCCGGGCGCAGCAATATCATCTGTATTTCCGACGAAGCGCACCGCAGCCAGGTCAACCTCGATCAGAAAGTGATCGTCGATAAAGAGAGCGGCAAAGTACGCAAAACCTACGGTTTCGCCAAATATCTGCACGACTCGCTGCCGCAGGCCACCTACGTGGGTTTTACCGGCACCCCTATCGACGCCACGATGGAAGTCTTTGGCAACATCGTCGACAGCTACACCATGACCGAATCCGTACAGGATGAGATCACCGTGCGCATCGTCTACGAAGGCCGCGCGGCGAAGGTCATCCTCGATGCCGGTAAGCTGGAAGAGGTGGAAAAGTACTACGCAGAGTGCGCTGACGCCGGTACCAACGAGTGGCAAATCGACGAGAGCAAAAAAGCCAGCGCCACCATGAACGCCATTCTTGGCGATGAAGACCGCCTGAAAGCGCTGGCGGAAGACTTTGCGAAGCACTATGAAAAACGTGTCGCCGAAGGCTCAACGGTGAAAGGCAAAGCGATGTTTGTCTGCGCCAGTCGCGAGATTGCCTGGGATTTCTATCGTCAGTTGCAAGACTTTCGTCCGGCATGGTTCGAGGTTAAGCAGGCCCCGGATGGGGTCGAGCTGACCGGGCAGGAGGAGAAAGAGCTGCCGCCGTCCGAAATGGTCAAGATGGTGATGACGCGCGGCAAAGACGATGACGCGAAACTGTACGACCTGCTGGGTAGTAAAGAGTACCGCAAAGAGCTGGATAAACAGTTCAAAAACGCGAAGTCGAATTTCAAAATCGCCATCGTGGTGGACATGTGGCTGACCGGTTTTGACGTGCCGGAGCTGGACACCATTTATATCGATAAGCCGCTGCAAAAGCATAATCTGATCCAGACCATCTCCCGCGTTAACCGCAAGCTGGAAGGTAAAAGCAAAGGGCTGGTCGTCGACTATATCGGTATTAAGCGCCAGATGAACCAGGCGCTGGCGATGTATTCGCGCATCGATGCCACCAACTTTGAAGATATTCAGCAGTCGGTGATTGAGGTGAAAAATCATCTCGATCTGCTCACACAGGTGTTCCACGAATTCGACAGCCGCGCTTATTTCAGCGGCGAGCCGCAGGCGCAGCTTGCCTGCCTGAACTTCGCGGCAGAATTTGTCATGCGCACCCAGAAGACAGAGCGCCGCTTTATGGGGCTGGTGAAGCGGATGAAAGCGGCCTATGACGTCTGCTGCGGCAGCGAGGCACTGTCGCAGGCCGAACGCGACCATATCCATTTTTATATTGCCGTACGCTCTATCGTCTTCAAGCTGACCAAAGGCGACGCGCCGGACGTCACGCAGATGAACGCCCGCGTGCGCGAGATGATCGCCGAAGCGCTGAAAGCCGACGGGGTGGAAGAGCTATTTTTCCTCGGCGACAAGAAAGCAGAGTCGATCGATATTTTCGACGACGATTATCTGGCGCGCATTAATAAGATCAAACTGCCGGCCACCAAAATTCAGCTGCTGCAAAAACTGCTGGAAAAAGCCATCAGCGACTTTAAACAGATCAACCAGCTTCAGGGTATCAACTTCACCCGTCGTTTCCAGTCGATTATGGATAAATATAACGAGCGCCGGGAAGATGACGTTCTCAACGGCGAAGAGTTTGATACCTTCAGCCAGGAGATGACCGATATTATCTACGATATTAAAACCGAGATGGGCACTTACGCCGAGATGGGGATTGATATCGAAGAGAAAGCCTTTTACGACATTCTGGCGCATATGCGCGATAAGTATCAGTTCACCTATGAGGACGACAAGATGCTGGCGCTGGCGAAAGAGATGAAGGCGGTGGTCGATAACACCTCGAAGTATCCAGACTGGAGTAAGCGCGATGATATTAAGGCGAAGCTGAAGGTGGAGCTGATCCTGCTGCTGCACAAGCACAAGTTCCCGCCGGTGGCGAATGATGATGTGTATATGGGCGTGCTGTCGCAGGCGGAGAATTTTAAGCAGCACCATATTACTACACTGTATTAATTTTATTGCCGGATAACGCTTTGCTTATCCGGCTACTTTATATTTCCCTTCAATTTAATTCCCGCATTTATACTTCCAGTTACGTGTTTATTATTGTCTATTTTTAGCTGGCTTTATTTTTATTTACTGGTTAGATTTACAGGTGTTATTTTTCGCAAGGCGCCCGTGGTGGAACACGAGCGCCTCGCTAATCACAATCACTATTTAAAAGGAATAGAGACCATGACTACCCTGCATTCTATTGCAGAATTCACCGTTCCAGAAGTCTCCCCGGCAAATAACCACGTTGCCACCGTCAGTTATGCGAGCCGCTATCCGGAATATACCCGTATTCCCGCCATTACTCTGAAAGGCCAGTGGCTGGAAGCGGCCGGTTTTACCACCGGCAGTAAAATAGATATTAAGGTGATGGACGGCTGTATCGTGCTGACGGCAAAGCAGCCGGAGCCGCCGCTGATGCAGTCGCTGCGTCAGGTGAGCACGCTGTCGGCCCGTAAGCAAAAACAGGTGCAGGAGTTTATTGGGGTCATTTCGAGTAAGACTCGTCGACGGGAAGCGTAAGGTCAGTTTGCGCGATTGAGCGAGTGTTATTGCCGGGTGGCGCTACGCTTACCCGGCCTACCCTTCCTACGATACTTTTTCCACTGCCCCTTCCCCGTTCGCTGCGTCCTGCGGTTTTGAAATCGTGCGGCTTTTGCTGCCGTCTACGCCCACGGCTATCTCCCCTTCCACCGTGACTCGGCGCACCACGCGCGGCTGAGTGCCGTAGTCGTTCACCGCATAATGTTGGGTGCTGCGGTTGTCCCAAATCACCACGTCTCCCGGCTGCCACTGCCAGCGCACGGTGTTGTCGAGGCGGGTGATACGCGTTTGCAGCAGTTCAAACAACTGCGCAGATTCGCGAGTGCTAAAGCCCACCAGCCGTTTGACAAAATGCCCCAGCAGCAGCGCGCGTTCGCCGCTTACAGGGTGGACGTGCACCACCGGATGCTCGGCTTCCCATAATGACGAGACAAAAACCTGCTGATGATGCGCCAGCCGGTGCGCCTCCACGACGGTACGCTCCGCGCCGTAGTCATAATCGTTACTGTGCACCGCGCGCAGGGTATCGACGAAACGCTTTAATGTCTCCGGCAGTTGTTGATAGGCGCGGGCGGTGTTAGCCCATACCGTGTCGCCGCCGTACTCTGGGATGGTAACGCCGCGCAGGATAGAAATTTTGGGGAAAGCATCAACAAAGGTGACATCGGTATGCCACGAGTCGGCACGCCCACCGCCTTTGGAGGCGTCGAGTTCGAACAGTTTAGTGCCTTGCGGAGAAGGCACTGTCGGGTGGGCGACAATCTTGCCGAAACGAGCGCCAAACGCTTGATGTTCCGCGTCCGTAAGGTGGCTTTGCTGGCGGAAAAACAGCACTTTATATTT
This sequence comes from Kluyvera sp., assembly GCA_051656825.1. GTDB lineage: Bacteria > Pseudomonadota > Gammaproteobacteria > Enterobacterales > Enterobacteriaceae > Kluyvera. Next base: position 1,736 of record JBOFJM010000569.1, on the reverse strand, counting down.
GACCAGCGCCGCTTCCAACTGGGCGAAAACCGCCGTGTCCAGGTCAGCAGAAAGCGTGATGTCGCGGATCTCCGCGCCGAGATTGCCCGCCGCGCGGCGTAACTGTAATAAAGGAAAATCGGTATCAGCAGTCATGATCAAGCCCCTTTAAATTGTCAGAAGCTCGACTATAAAAATATTCCTGCGGGTGACAAAGTCCACTTTGTGATATTGATAGCCACCATCCGGCAATGTACCCAATAGCGCCGCCTTTCCTTTAAAGGAGCTTTTATGACCACGGAAATAACCTTAACCCCAGCCGAGCGCGAGAAGCTGCGCGACCAGCTCACCGACTACTGCGCCAAACAGTTTGATCTCGATCTGGAGCAGTTCGACGCCGAGTTCTTTATCGATTTCATCATCGAAAAATTAGCGCCCGCCTTTTACAACGCCGGTATCGAGGAGGCGATCCGCACTCATTTAGCCTGGAGCGAACGCATTCAGGAAGAGATGGATCTGAAGAAAATTCTGTAGCGATCGTGTGGGTGAAAACGTCTACAGGGATCAACAAAACCACAAATTAATTATGGTTATAATGGCGGTTCATTTCATTGTCTCCCGTGTTACGGGGAAGGAAAAACATGCCGCTTATCACCGCTCTACCCGCCATTTTCGATCAATTCTCCGACGCCCGCCAGAAAGGCTTCCTCACCGTGATGGATCTCAAAGAGCAAGGAACGCCGCTGGTTGGCACCTATTGCACGTTTATGCCGCAAGAGATCCCTATGGCGGCGGGCGCGGTGGTGGTTTCGCTCTGTTCCACCTCTGATGAAACCATTGAAGAAGCGGAGAAAGATCTGCCGCGCAACCTCTGTCCGTTGATCAAAAGCAGCTACGGTTTTGGCAAAACCGACAAATGCCCCTACTTCTATTTTTCCGACATGGTGGTTGGGGAAACCACCTGCGACGGCAAAAAGAAAATGTACGAGTACATGGCCGAATTTAAGCCGGTACACGTCATGCAATTACCAAATAGCGCGGCGGATGAGGCCTCGCGCGCACTGTGGAAAGCCGAAATCCTGCGTTTGCAGCAGGCGGTTGAAGCCCGTTTTGGCACAAAAATTAGTGAAAATGCCCTGCGGGAAGCCATTGCGTTGAAAAACCGCGAGCGCCGCGCGCTGGCGAATTTCTATCGCGTGGGGCAGCTTAATCCTCCGGCAATAACGGGCAGCGATATTTTGAAAGTGGTGTACGGCGCCACGTTCCGTTTCGACAAAGAAGCGCTGATTGACGAGCTGAACAGTATGGCCGAACGCGTACGCCAGCAGTGGCACAACGGTGAACGGCTAGACGCCCGCCCCCGTATTCTCATCACCGGTTGCCCCATTGGCGGCGCGGCGGAAAAAGTGGTGAAAGCCATCGAAGATAACGGCGGCTGGGTGGTCGGTTTTGAAAACTGCACCGGTGCAAAGGCGACCGAACGTTGCGTGGACGAAGAAGGCGATGTGTATGACGCGCTGACCGACAAATATCTCGCTATCGGCTGTTCGTGCATTTCGCCTAACGACCAGCGTTTAACCCTGCTGAGCCAAATGGTTGAGGAGTATCAGGCCGATGGCGTTGTTGATGTTATTTTGCAGGCCTGCCACACCTACGCCGTTGAGTCGCTGGCGATTAAACGTCACGTTCGCCAGCAGCACAACATTCCTTATATCGCTATTGAAACCGACTACTCCACGGCGGATATCGGCCAGCTT
>JBOFJM010000568.1:0-3988 GCA_051656825.1 Kluyvera sp. | reverse complement strand
GATACAGCAGACCCGCGCCGTTCAGCCCTGGCGTGGTATCGTTCGGCGCACCTGATGACTGGGTTTCGATATACAGGTTTTCACCAATGCTCTCGAGACCGGTGTCATTCATGAAAGTGGACAGGTTAAGCTGCCCAACTTGCACAGGGTTCGCCTGCCCTTGCAGCGATGCGCTGACAATACCGTCACGCCCGATGGTAATGCTCAACGCATTCGCCGGGATGGTGATCGCTGGCTGTACCTGATAACCGCTTGACGTCACCATCTGGCCGTTTTGGTCAACCTGGAATGAACCGTCGCGGGTATACGCAGAGGAGCCATCCGGTAATAGAATCTGGAAGAATCCATCCCCTTTAATGGCCACATCTTTGCTGTTGTTGGTCTGTGACAGGTTGCCCTGGCTGTGCAGACGCTCGGTTGCCACAGGGCGCACCCCTGTACCAATCTGCAAGCCGGATGGCAGCGTTGTTTGTTCGGATGACTGCGCACCCGGTTGGCGTATAGTTTGATACAGCAAATCTTCAAACACCGCGCGCTGACGCTTAAAACCATTGGTACTGACGTTCGCCAGGTTGTTGGCGATAACGTCCATATTGGTTTGCTGCGCGTCGAGACCGGTTTTCGCGATCCATAATGAACTGATCATAATTTTCCTTAGCTCATTGACAGCAACTGGTTAGCTTTCTGCGTGTTTTCATCCACGCTGCTGATAACCTTCATTTGCATTTCGAAACGGCGCGCGCTGGCAATCATATCGGCCATTGCTGCCACGGCTTTCACGTTGCTGCCTTCAAGTACGCCGGACTGCAAGCGCAGCGTCGGGTCGGCCTGTAAGGTCTGGCCTCGCGTCGCCTGCGCTAACGGCGTCAGACGGAACAGGCCGTCATCCCCGCGCGTCACTTCGCTGGCACTGGCTTTCACCATTTTCAGTTTGCCGACTGGCGACACGGTATTCGGCGCATCACCCGGCGTCAGCGCGGAAATCGTCCCGTCTGATGCAATAGTGACCTGCGAGCCTTCCGGTACGCTCACCGGCCCAGCTTCACCTATCACCGGATTGCCCTGGATGGTGAGCTGGCCTGTGGCACTGACCTGAATATTGCCGTTACGGGTATAACCTTCGCTGCCGTTGGCTGACTGCACCGCCAGCCAACCGTCTTGCTGAATGGCGACATCCAGCGGACGCGCGGTGTAGTCCAACTGACCGGGAGTCATATCGGCTCCTGGCGTAGTGGCGGCCACCAGCGTTCGCGTCTCAACGGATGGCCCAGCTACCGGGACAGCACGCATCGCCGTCAACTGAGCACGAAAGCCCGGCGTTGACGTGTTCGCGAGGTTGCTCGCCGTGACCGCCTGCTGTTGCATGGTCTGGCTTGCCGCCCCCATCGCCGTATATATCGCGTGATCCATAACGTCACCCTGTTAAACGGTTAGCGCAGGTTAACCAGCGTGTTGAGGATCTGATCCTGAGTTTTGATGGTTTGCGCGTTCGACTGATAGTTGCGCTGCGCCACAATCATGTTCACCAGCTCTTTACTCAGATCAACGTTGGAGGCTTCCAGCGCGCCGTTGGTCAGCGAGCCAAAGTTACCCGTGCCCGCCGTACCGAGCAGGGCGACGCCAGAGGATTGGGTTGCCGACCATACGTTATCGCCTTCAGATTGCAGGCCGCCGGTGTTGGAGAAGTTAGCCAGCACAATTTGGCCCAGCAGTTGGTTCTGACGGTTAGAGTAGTTACCCACGACCGTGCCATCTTCGTTAATCTGGTAGCTCACCAGGTTACCTGGCTCATAGCCGTTCTGGGTGGTGGCGACCACATCGCTGGAGCCGGTGTTCTGCTGCATTGAGTTGAGGAAGCTCAGGTTAAAGCTGCTCGCCTGAGAGCCGTTTAGCGACGCCATTGCAATAGTGATTTCTGGCGTGGCATTCGCAGGCCCGACGATTAAGGTGCCAGGGTTATTGATATCATCGATATAGTTAGAGACGGATTGCAGCGTACCGCTGTTGCTAAATAACATCTGCGCCGCTTTCACTTCTTTGGCGTTAGGTACGCTGGTATCCTGGGTATAAACGTCCCATTTGTTTTCTGCCGTTTTCACGTAGTAAACGTTCATATCGTGGGAGTTACCCAGACTATCGTAGACCGTCACCGTACCTTTTTTGCTGTAGGTATCCGGGTCGCTAGGGTTAAACGTTTTGCTGATGATGCTGTCCGTGGAGTTGAGGTTCATCTGCATTGCGCCGCTGGTGGTCGCTTTTGCAGACATCAGCGTGTTAGGAATAGACAGCGGAACCGGGTTTGCCCCTTGCTGGATAGTCGGCGGCGTACCGGTGGCCGGATAACCGGTCAGGTTCAGCCCCTGGGAGTTCACCAGATTACGATTCTCATCAAGCGCGAACTGGCCGTTACGGCTGTAATAAACGCCGCCGTTGCTATCCACCAGACGGAAAAAGCCGTTCTGGCTAATCGCCACGTCCAGCGCACGACCTGTACCGGTCGTGGTGCCATCGGTAAAGTCCTGACTAATCCCCGCAACTTTAACCCCCAGACCCACTTTGGAACCGGCAAACATATCCGCAAAAGACGCCGTCCCCGATTTAAAACCGTAGGTGGCGGAGTTGGCGATGTTGTTGCCGATAACATCGAGGTTGGTGGCAGCCGCGTTTAATCCGCTAACCGCTTGTGAAAAGGCCATAACATCTCTCCTGAAATTATAAAAGTCTTAAAGAATCTGACGAACCTGGTCGAGCGTGGTCGTACCGTAGGTTCCCAAATCCAGTTTGTTGCCATCGCTGCCAATCGTAACTGCCTGAACCAGCGCGAATTGCAGTGGCTGAACCACCAACTGAGTTGTGCCTTTGCTGGCGGCAATATTGACGCTGTAAGCGCCATCAGGAGCCGCCGTGCCGTCCTCCAGCTTGCCGTCCCAGGTAAAGGTATGAACGCCTGCGCTCTGAGCACCGATGTTCAGCGTTCGAATCACTTTGCCGCTGCTGTCGGTGATCGTGGCGGTCACTTTGTCTGCGGCCTGCGGCAGTTCCATGCCGAACGGCGTGGTATCCACGCTTTCGCCACTGCTGCTTTTGCCCGCCAGAATGATGGAGCCAGTGATCATGACGCCGTGGCCCACCAGCGAGCTCGCCTGCAACGATTGCCCGCTGTCGATTTGCCCTGAAATGGAACCCAGTGTGGTGTTGAGCTTCTCAATGCCGCTCAAGGTGCTGATCTGCGCCAGCTGTGAAGTCAGTTCGTTATTTTGTAAAGGGTTGGTCGGATCCTGGTTTTTCAACTGCGCCACCAGCAGCGTTAAGAAGCTGCTCTGGAGGTCGGACGAACTGTTCGTGCCAGTACCGTTCAGTGACGATGACGATGACGTTGAGGACGCGCGACTGTTGGCCGCGTCGGTGATATTTGCTGTGATAGACATCGCTTACTTTCCTTATTGCCCAAGCGTCAGCGTTTTAAGCATCATGCTTTTCACGGTATTCAACACCTCGACGTTGGCCTGATAGCTGCGCGACGCCGACATGGTGTTGACCATTTCGCCCACCACATCGACGTTAGGCATACGGACATAGCCTTTCGCATCCGCCAGCGGGTTGCCCGGCTGATAAACCAGTTTGTCTGGCTCCTGGCTCTCGATAACGTCCGCCACTTTCACGCCGCCGGTTGCCGCCCCCATCGGCGCATCAACCTGGAAAACCACCTGTTTAGCGCGATACGGCTGGCCATCCGGACCCGCCACACTGTCGGCGTTGGCGAGGTTACTGGCGGCAACGTTCAAACGTTTGGATTGCGCCGTCAGCGCCGACCCGGCAACGTCGAAGATATTGAGTAATGCCATGGATTAGTTCCCCTGCTGAAGGACACTCATCATGCCCTTGATTTGTCCGCCCAGAACCGAAAGCCCGGTCTGGTACTGGAGGCTGTTATCGGCAAACTGCGTGCGCTCGCGATCCATATCGACCGTGTTGCCATCCATCGCTG
>JBOFJM010000567.1:0-1811 GCA_051656825.1 Kluyvera sp. | reverse complement strand
GCCACCGACGAACGCGACAGCAGAACAGGTCAGCCTAAATCCCCGTGGGAAATCTGACACCCTTCGCCCTGCGAGCGGTGGCCATCACGACAGCCATCGCCTTCGCACAGAGATATTGATGCATTGATTATGAACTCCCGACAGCAAACTATTTTACAACTGGTTATTGATAAGGGCCGCATGAGCGTCGCCGATCTGGCGAAAATGACCGGCGTATCTGAAGTGACCATTCGCCAGGATCTCAACCTGCTGGAGAAGCAAAGCTACCTGCGCCGTACTCACGGTTTCGCCGTGCCGCTGGACAGTGAAGACGTTGAGACGCGCATGATGAATAATTTTGCACTCAAACGTGAGCTGGCGACATTTGCCGCATCGCTGGTGCGCCCTGGTGAAACCGTGTTTATCGAAAACGGCAGCAGCAACGCGCTGTTGGCGCGTGCGCTGGCAACCCAGCCGGATATCACTATCATCACCGTAAGCAGCTACATCGCCCATTTACTGAAAGAGACGCCGGGAGAAGTCATTCTGCTGGGCGGCATTTACCAGAAGAAAAGCGAAAGCATGGTAGGGCCATTGACCCGCCAGTACATTCAGCAGGTGCATTTCAGCAAGGCGTTTATCGGCATTGACGGCTGGCAGCCTGAAACCGGTTTTACCGGTCGCGATATGATGCGCGCCGATATCGTTAACGCGGTGCTGGAAAAAGGCAGCGAAGCGATTGTACTGACCGACAGTTCAAAATTTGGCGCTACTCATCCGTATCCGTTAGGGCCAATGAGCCACTTTAATCGCGTGATCACCGATGACAATTTAGCCACCGAAAAACAGTTGCAGTTAGAGCAATCTGGCCTGACGGTAAATATCGTCAAACGCCCGTAGCCCCCGCCATCCGGTGCGGTGAGCACCGGATTTCTCCTCGCTGATAATCCCCTTTCGCGATATTCCCCAAATAATTCGGGTGGGTGAAGGCCGCCAATGCTCAGGCAACTTGTATAAGAGTTTTCCGACCGGGTAATTAAGACTTTTTACCTGTCGGCAACATCCCAGAATCGTAAAATTAATATCAGCGAAATAACAGGAAGTAATTATCACTTGCGTGACTTTTAGCCACGAAATTTACAACCTGCGCAACAAGCTTCACGGAGAACGCACCGAGTACCTCTGGCAACGGCTATACTCAAAGTGCTTTTTTCGTGAATAGAATATTCAGGAGAAAAAAATGACTTCAATGAACAAAAAAATGACGGCTGCGGTGTTGGCGGTAACGCTGGTAATGTCCCTGAGCGCATGTTCTAACTGGTCAAAACGTGACCGCAATACCGCGCTGGGTGCGGGTGCGGGTGCAGGTGCGGTTGGTGGTGCGGTGTTAACCAACGGTAGCGCACTGGGTACGCTCGGCGGTGCAGCGGTCGGCGGGATTATCGGCCACCAGGTTGGCAAATAATTCGCAACAGAATTGCTGATTATCAAGGCCCCGATGAGTATCGGGGCCTTTTTTATTTGTCTTGTCTGACCGGCTTAGCCACCAGCCAGCTTCACTTTCATGCCTTTGGCTTCGAGCAGCGTTTTTAACAGGTCACGCTTGTCGCCCTGAATCTCAATCACACCGTCTTTCAGTGAACCGCCGCAGCCGCATTTCTTTTTCAGCTCGGCAGCCAGTTTCGCTAGCGCCTCGTCGTCAAGATCGATACCGGTAATCAGGCATACGCCCTTCCCTTTGCGACCGCTGGTCTGGCGCTGAATGCATACAATGCCGTCACCTTTTGGGCGCTCTGGCGCGGCTTTCGGCTCATCAATACGCCCTGTTTCCG
>JBOFJM010000566.1:0-3496 GCA_051656825.1 Kluyvera sp. | reverse complement strand
AGATACCAACGTCTGGAAAGGCGACTACCAAATGGTGGGTCGTCAGGGCCGAGGCACTGCGGATGTCATGAAGCAGCGCGGCGAAAACCGCTACACCATTCTGGAAAACGGCACGTTTACCTCCTGTTTGCCAGGCTCTAACACCTGGAGCGTGGTGGGTAGCGAAGTTATCCACGACCGCGAAGAACAGGTGGCAGAAATCTGGAACGCCCGCTTCAAGCTTGGCCCGGTTCCGGTGTTCTATAGCCCTTATTTACAGCTTCCAGTCGGTGATAAACGCCGCTCCGGTTTCCTTATCCCGAACGCCAAGTACGGAACCTCGAACCACTTCGAGTTTTCACTGCCGTATTACTGGAACATCGCGCCAAATATGGATGCGACGCTGACGCCGCATTATATGGATAAGCGTGGCGGTGTGATGTGGGAAAACGAATTCCGCTATCTGTCGCAGTTCGGTCAAGGCTTGTTCGAGCTGGACTATCTGCCTTCCGATAACGTCTACTCGAAAGACCATCCAACTGACGACAATAGCCGTCGCTGGTTGTTCTACTGGCGTCATGCCGGGGTAATGGATCAAGTGTGGCGTTTCAACGCCGACTTCACCAAAGTGAGCGATCCCGATTACTTTAACGATTTCAGTTCGAAATACGGCTCCAGTACCGATGGTTACGCCACGCAGAAGCTGAGCTTCGGCTATGCGGTGCAAAACTTCGATGCCACCGTATCGACCAAACAGTTCCAGGTCTTCGACCGTGCGAACAGCAACTCTTATGCTGCTCAGCCACAGTTGGATATTAACGCCTACCAGAATGATGTCGGCCCGTTCGACACGCATCTTTATGCGCAGGCGGTGAAATTCGTCAACAGTAACGACTCCATGCCAGAGGCCACACGTGTCCACATGGAGCCGACCATCAGCCTGCCGTTAGGCAACCGCTGGGGTAGCCTCAATACCGAAGCGAAACTGCTGGCGACCCATTACGACCAGACAAACCTCGACAACTACAATGCAGACCCAACTCACCAGCAGTTGGCAAGCTCGGTTAACCGTACAATGCCGCAGTTGAAGATTGACGGTAAGTTGATCTTTGAGCGCGATATGGTGCTGTCGCCAGGTTATACCCAAACGCTGGAACCACGTATGCAGTATCTGTACGTGCCGTACCGCGACCAGAGCAAAATCAATAACTACGACTCCACGTTCCTGCAATCTGACTATTCCGGCCTGTTCCGTGACCGTAGCTACAGCGGCCTTGACCGTATTGCATCGGCAAACCAGATAACGACCGGTGTCACATCACGTATTTATGATGACGCTGCCGTTGAACGTTTTAATGTTTCTGTTGGTCAAATCTACTATTTCACTGAGTCACGTACCGGTGATGACAACATTAACTGGGAGAAAGACAACAAAACGGGCTCACTGGTTTGGGCAGGTGATACCTACTGGCGCATCAGCGATCAATGGGGTTTACGCGGCGGTTTACAGTATGACACGCGTCTGAACAACATCGCGACCAGCAGCTCGGCTCTTGAATACCGTCAGGATCAGGACCGTTTGGTTCAGTTGACCTACCGTTACGCCAGCCCGGAATATATTCAGGCAACGCTGCCGTCCTACTCTACGGCTGAGCAGTATCGCAACGGGATTTCGCAGGTGGGCGCAACGGCAAGCTGGCCGCTTGTCGATCGCTGGTCGGTGGTCGGGGCTTACTACTTTGACACCAACACCGGCAGCGCTGCTGACCAGATGCTGGGCGTGCAGTATAACTCCTGCTGCTACGCTATCCGCGTAGGCTACGAGCGTAAACTCAACGGTTGGGACTACAACGGTTCACCGACCGGACAAGCGAAATACGATAACTCCATCGGCTTCAATATTGAGCTGCGTGGTCTGAGCTCTAACTACGGTCTGGGAACCCAGCAGATGCTGCGCTCCAACATCATGCCGTACCAAAGCTCGCTGTAATGTCACTGGTTAGACACATCATCCGCATTGCGGTTAATTGAAATGGAAAAAGTATGAAGAACTGGAAAACGCTGCTTCTCGGTATCGCCTTAGTTGCGAATACCAGTTTCGCTGCCCCACAGGTTGTCGATAAAGTAGCAGCCGTCGTAAATAACGGCGTCGTGCTTGAAAGCGACGTTGATGGCTTGATGCAGTCCGTGAAGATGAACTCAGGCCAGGCCGGCCAGCAGTTACCGGACGACGCCACCCTGCGCCACCAGATCCTGGAGCGTCTGATCATGGATCAGATTATCCTGCAAATGGGGCAGAAAATGGGCGTGAAGATCTCCGACGAACAGTTGGATCAAGCGATCGCTAACATCGCCAAACAGAACAACATCACGATGGATCAGATGCGTAGCCGTCTGGCCTACGATGGGATGAACTACAACACCTATCGCAACCAGATCCGCAAAGAAATGCTGATTTCTGAAGTGCGTAACAATGAAGTGCGCCGCCGCATTACCGTGCTGCCGCAGGAAGTTGACGCGCTGGCGAACCAGATTGGCAATCAGAACGATGCCAGCACTGAGCTAAACCTCAGCCACATTCTGGTTCCGCTGCCGGAAAACCCAACCTCCGACCAGGTGAACGAAGCGCAAAGCCAGGCAGAGTCTATCGTTGACCAGGCGCGTAACGGCGCGGACTTCGGTAAACTGGCCATCACTTACTCCGCAGACCAACAGGCGCTGAAAGGCGGCCAGATGGGCTGGGGCCGTATTCAGGAACTGCCGGCAATCTTTGCCCAGGCGCTGAGCACGGCGAAAAAAGGCGATATCGTTGGGCCAATCCGCTCCGGCGTTGGCTTCCATATTCTGAAAATCAACGACATGCGCGGCCAGACTCAGAATATCTCGGTTACCGAAACGCACGCTCGTCACATCCTGCTCAAGCCGTCGCCAATCATGACTGACGATCAGGCCCGTGCCAAACTGGAACAGGTTGCGGCAGATATCCGCAGCGGCAAAACCACCTTCGAGAAAGTGGCAAAAGAGCTGTCTCAAGACCCAGGTTCTGCTAACCAGGGCGGTGATTTAGGCTGGGCGACCCCGGATATCTACGATCCATCGTTCCGCGATGCGCTGATGAAGCTGAACAAGGGCCAGATCAGTGCCCCGATTCACTCCTCTTTCGGCTGGCACTTGATTCAGTTGCTGGATACCCGCAACGTTGACCGTACCGACGCCGCACAGAAAGACAGAGCTTATCGTATGCTGATGAACCGTAAGTTCTCCGAAGAAGCGGCCACCTGGATGCAGGAACAGCGCGCCAGCGCCTATGTTAAAATTCTGAGCAACTAATGACTCAACACGCTCGTGTCGTTATCACTCCCGGCGAACCCGCCGGGATTGGTCCAGATCTCGTTATCCAACTGGCTCAGCGCGACTGGCCGCTCGAACTGGTCGTTTGCGCTGACGGTCGCCTGCTGAGTGAGCGAGCGACACTGCTCGGCCTCCCCCTCACGCTTTTACCGTATTCAGCCGAACC
>JBOFJM010000565.1:0-3082 GCA_051656825.1 Kluyvera sp. | reverse complement strand
GTGATTGATGACCTTCCCAGCCGGTATATTCGGCTTTGACCTTTATATTCGGATATTTTTGCTTAAAGAGTTCGAGAGCTTTTAAGGTGGCCTGATGGCGGCTATTTCCGCCCCACCATGACATCCGTAATTCAACGTCTTCCGTTGCCAGCGTCACCGTAGAAAAACTGAGTAAAAATATCCCTGCAACAGCCCATGTTATTTCTTTCATTACAAACTCCGGTAGCGAAACGGCGAGTAACGGCTGAATACTGACCGGGAACGGGCGCAGCATGATTACTGCGCCCGGGTAATGCTTAACGTTTTGTCAGACGAGAAACCAATTCGAACTCTTTGAAATGCACGGGACGCTGCTGCTGCATGGAAATATTGCCCGCGATCCCGGTGAGAATCGACATCGCCCCCGCGCGGTGATCGGCTGCGCGTTGCAGCGGGTCGTTGCCCGGCTCGCCGAACAGATCCGTCAGCATCGCGTTATCACCGCCGCCGTGGCCGCCTTCACCCAGGTTGAACTCGGCTTTCCACGGCTCGGCAAACATCGGGAATACCGTGATATCGCACTGCTCCAGGCTGCCTTCGTTTTCGCGCTTGCCACCGGCGTTAACGTAGGATTTCTCGACGATTTTCATCTCCAGACGGCCTTCAGTACCGTTAAACACCACGTTCAGTCCTTCCCACGGCAGATAGGCGTTGAGCGAGTAAGTGAGCTGCACCTGATTCTGGTATTTCACCAGCACCGACATGGTGTCCTCAATGGTAATGCCATCGCTGAATACGCTCTGGTCGCGGAAGTAGTTATCTTCATGTTCAGCGTTGAGATACAGCGCTTTAAGCTGAGCGTTATCTTCCATGTGCAGGGCAAACGGGTCATCTTTCGCTTCGGCAAACCCGTGGGCGCGCGGGTAAAACTGCGTCACACCGCGTTTTTCGGCATTCTCTTTGCCGTAAAACTGTAGGCTGCCTTCGGCGTAAACGCGTTCTGGGTAGCTTGCCAGCCAGAAGTTCATCAGGTCGAAGTGGTGCGTGGATTTGTGTACCAGCAGGCCGCCGCTGTTGCGTTTTTCACGGTGCCAGCGACGGAAATAGTCTGCGCCGTGCTCGGTGTTAAGCAGCCATTCAAAGTGCACCGACGTGACGTTGCCAATCACCCCCTGCATCAGTAGCTCGCGCACTTTGCTGTGGTGCGGCGCATAGCGATAGTTAAAGGCCACGCGCACGGTGTGTCCGGTTTCTTCGATGGCATCGAGAATGCGCAGCGCGCGTTTTTCATCGATGGTCATCGGTTTCTCGGTTATCACGTCGCAACCCGCGTGCAGGGCGCGGACGATATAATCATCGTGAGTGCGATCCATCGTTGTGACAATCACGATATCTGGCCGCGTTTCGCGGATCATCTCTTCAAACTGCGCCGCTTTCCAGGTAGAAACCGGCTCCGTCCCTTCGTTTTGCAGCAGCCGATTGGCGTAGTCCATTCGCGTCTGGTTTGTGTCGCAGAAGGCAACCATTTTGGCATTTTCACGCCATTTTCCACCAATGGCGGAAATATATAGCCCTGCACGACCACCAGTACCGACCAGCGCATATTTTTTCATGACATCCTCGATTAAGATAAGAACATAAATATCAGCAGGGTGATGTTATGAAACGTATTCCACACCAATTGATGGAACTGAATAGCACTTTTATTTGGCATTGGCCCTGGTTTATTCAGGGCGTTAAAAGTGCGAAACAGCATGGTTTCACCGGCATCATCCTGCACCAACAGGAACTGCTTTCTATTCTTGCGACACCCTCGCCATTAAGTCAGAAACTGAATGTCGAGAATTTAATTCACCAGCAAAATTACGCGTTGCAGTATTTAAAACGTGTCGATCGCTACCTCGCTGAAAATAATTTATCGTTTTGGCTACAAGGTGAAGCCGCGCCCACTGACGACATCATTAAGCGTAAATTTCCCGAATTAACCTTTGACGAAAAAAGCTCGCCAGATTTTTGGCAGCATTTTTATGCTGCGATATTTTCGCCGCTACTTTCGGCACTGCCGCATTTAAGCGGTGTGGTGCTCGGCCTGGCGACACCCGCCTTTCAAACCGCCGGTTGGCAGCAGGGGCTTTACAGCGTCTGGAGCCAGTTGCGCAGCCACGGTAAAAAACTGGTGCTGCGCGATTTCATCGATGACAGTTGGCCGCGCCAGCAGCTTTCAGTGGTGCTCTCGGCGCTGCCGGACGACGTGCGCGCCGCGATTAAAGCCACTGAAATTGACTACCATCCAGGCTTTGCCAACCACCCGCATATCGTCGCGTTGCCCGGCCACAAAAAGTGGATCGAATACGACCTGGTCGGCATGGGCTACGGCTGGACAGCGCTTCCCTGTTATCTGGCCGATGAAATCAGTGGCCGCCTGAGCTGGGCGATTAGCGCCACCGGCAACGAAATTGAAGCCATCACCTCCCGCGTGAGCTGGCAGTGGATGCCGGACAGCCGAGTGATGGACTCAGCGAACAGCATCAACCTGATTGGCCTGATGGCGGCGAATCAGACCTCAGACGGCGAGGCGCTGTCGGTTTTCGACCGCTGGGCTGAACAACAGCAACTGCGTTTTCGCTCGCTGCAAGACCGCCAGCGGCTGGCGGCGTTGTATCACTCAAGCTACGACTGGTTGTGCAAAACGCCTAACTTGCTAGGCCGCCGTCTGCACTACCAAAGCCAGGTGCCGGAAAGCGTGTCGCAAGCGCAACAGGTGCTGCACATGGACACCCGCAGCGCCAACTGGCTTCAGGCGTGGCAGCCGTTAATCCCCGCCGATGACCTGGCGCTAGGCCAGGAGCAACGCCAGCTTATCCGCCTGGAAAAAGAGGCCGCCGGTTTCCTTGCTGCCAACGCAGTGCAAACGTTGCGTGAACTGCTGCCGCGAATTACCTGCCCCAACGATTCGCTGGAGATGCTCTCTGCCGCCTGGCGCAACGCCGAAATTTACGGCCAGATGTTCTCGCGAGTGACCGCCGCCACCGTTGATCTGCTGTGGCGCGACCACTACGGCGATCATGCGTTACCGGCGGATGCGCTGCTTCAGCATCAAAAC
>JBOFJM010000564.1:0-2686 GCA_051656825.1 Kluyvera sp. | reverse complement strand
TACTGCTCGGCTTCTTGTTCAAACTCTGCCAGCACATCGGTGAGCTGTTTATTGGAGATTTGTTTCACGCCCGCCATCGCAGTACTGAGCTGCTGTACTTCGCGGCTATTGAGGTGCTTAAACACCTCAGCGGCACGATCTTCGCCAATCGTCATCAGCAAAATGACGCTTTTGTCGATTCCTGAAAGATTACTCATGGTCGTTATTCATCCATTGGCGAATGACCAGCGCTACCACGCGCGGATCGTTATCAGACATTTCGCGAATACGCTGGCTCATCACCTCGGCGCTCAGGCGCTGGTTGACGCGGCGTTGTTGCGTTTGTTCATCTTTACTGAGGCGAACCTCAACGGCTTCCTGCGTTTCCTGGCGAACCTGAGCCTGTGCTACAGCGGCTTGGGCCACTTCTTCACGGCGTTTCAACTGTGGTTTCACTACTTTGCGCCACAACAGCCAGGCCACCAGCAGGACGGCTAACCAACGTCCGGCGGAGAGCAACTGGTCAATAAACGACTGTTGTTTCCAGAACGGCAGTTCACCTGTGTTGTCATCACTGCTGTTAAACGGCGAATTGACCACGTTGAGGGTGTCGCCACGCGTGCTGGAGAAGCCCATCGCCTCGCGGGTTAAATCCTCAATCTGTTTCATCTGATCGTTAGTCAGCGGCAGCGGTTTGCCATCCGGCAAATTGCGATAGTTGACGACCACCGCCACCGAAAGACGCTGGACATCGCCGACGTTCTTTTTGGTGTGCATGATGGTGCGATCGACTTCAAAGTTGCTGGTTTCGCTGTGTTGAGTGTTGCGCGGGCCAGAGGTTGTGGTGGTTCGCGTGGCGGTATTCGCCTGGTTGGTCGGCGGTGTTGAAATGGGCGCGGATGGCGCTGGAGCAGGGGTGTTGGATAACGCGCCTGGCACACCGCCTGGATACGGGCTACCGACCTGGTCGCTCTCACTGACCTGACGCGAACGCACAACCGCCTGGCTGGCGTCGCCGTTCGGGCGATACTGCTCATCGGTTTGTTCTTTATTATCAAAGTTAACCTGCGCGGTAACCTGCGCATGAACGTTACCGTTGCCGACAATCGGCCCTAAAATGGCTTCAATCCGGCGCTGGACTCGGCCTTCGACATCCGCAGTATATTTCAACTGCGCATCATTCAGATCGCGCGCGCTGGTGTTGGATTGGGTCAGCAGATGGCCGCCCTGATCGACCAGCGTCACGTTCCCCGGCGGCAGCCCGGCAACCGCGCTGGACACCAGATGCACCACGGCAGAAATTTGCCCTTCATCCAGAGCGCGGCCTGGTTCCAGATTGACGGTAATTGAAGCCGAAGGGGCTTTTTGTTCGCGAACGAACCGTGAGGGTTTGGGCATCGCCAAATGAACGCGGGCACTTTTTACCGGGCCAAGCGTTTCGATGGTGCGGGCTAATTCGCCTTCCAGTGCACGCTGGTAGTTAACCTGTTCACTGAACTGGCTAATACCAAATTTTTCCTGATCGAGGAGTTCAAAACCTACAGCACCGCCTTTCGGCAGGCCAAGCTGCGCCAAACGTAGACGTAGTTCATGCACTTTATCAGCCGGAACCTCCAGCGCGCCGCCATTATCGGCAAAGCGATAGGGGACGTTCATCTGGGTCAGTTGGTTGACAATAGCGCCACCGTCCTGATCGGACAGGTTGCTGAACAGCGTGCGATAGTCCGGGGCTTTAGCCCACAGCACCATTGCGACGAGAATAGCCACTGCGGCAGCGCTTGCCACCATCAGTGGAATTTTTGGATTGGCGCGCAGGCGGTTGACCCACTCTACAGTTTTATTTTGTGGCGTAGCCGTAGCACTAGCGCTCATTGCGCACCTCGTCGATCCTGATCAATGGCGTTAAACGTAGACAAAACAAAGCAGACTCCCTGGCGCAGAACACATAAAAACAGCAATGACATTATTTGATGCTTTGAGAAATTTAATGGGCCAAATAACCCGTTTTTAATGCGTTATTTAAGGTCTTTATCATATTGACAAGCTGGTAAGCTCGTTCGCAGGTAAAAAAACAATCTGGGAGTCAACATGGCGATTCAGGGTATTGAGGGCGTCCTGTCGCAGCTACAGGCGACGGCGGCGATGGCGCGTAATCACAGCGTAGATACGCAACCAACGATAAGCTTTGCCGGGCAGCTACATGCCGCGTTAGATCGCGTAAGCGAAACGCAAAACAGCGCCAAAGCGCAGGCGGAAAAATTCTCACTCGGTGAGCCAGGGATTGCATTGAACGATGTTATGACCGATCTGCAAAAAGCGTCTGTTTCTTTGCAGATGGGGATTCAGGTGCGTAATAAGCTGGTAGGCGTTTATCAAGAAATGATGGGAATGCAGGTGTAACGCGCCTGACATTCACTGCCCGACGCCGGTAATTTTGCGCGCGTGGGGCATGAATGGGGGGGCGGCCATTGACGTATTCGTAACCGCCAGCATAAAACTGACCTGCTTTTTATCTCGCTACCGTCTCTGTCTTCTGCACTCACTTCCTGAGTTGTTTAGCCATTTCGGCTGATGGCCTATTGCGACGATTCCTTATCTCCCTCCACTGTGCTCCGATGTCCCCGGTTTTACGCTGAGAATAAAGGCGGTCATTGGGTCAATGACGATGAAACCTGCGTCGATTTAACGCTATAATGGGCCGTTTTTT
>JBOFJM010000563.1:0-2549 GCA_051656825.1 Kluyvera sp. | reverse complement strand
CCGGATTTAGTGAAGCTCGATGCTGATGATATTTTCAGCCACAGTACCACCAAAATTGGTTTCCGTCGTAGTACGTTCCTGCGTAGCTATATGTATGATTTCATTCAGCGTTTCGCCCCGCATCTGACCCGCGATGTGGTTGATACTGCCGTGGCACTGCGCTCTAATGAAGACATCGAAGCGATGTTTAAAGATATCAAGTTACCCGAAAAATAAGGGTATTAATTCTCCGCCCCGTTGACAGGGGCGGAGTGTTTTATATCCTTTCCTCTTGCCTGCCAGCCTGAATTTGTTGATTAACGGTTATTGCTTTTGATAATAACGCCGCAAAAGTAGAAATAAAGTTACCGTTAAGCAAACTTCACGTCTCAAATATCTATTTGTTGTCAAAAGATTTAATTAATCCCTCGCGAACATTCGTAAAACCACTGGATTTTTGCCTAAAATTTACTTAGGATTTATCTCAATGATGATTAGTTGTGACAATTGATTGGTGTGAAAATGATAAGCGATATCGATTGTGAGAGGGTGGTAATGGCGGCAGATAATAAAAACTCTCGCGTGAAACGTAAGGCCTGGCTGAGTGTATTCCTCGGTTCTGCGCTGTTTTGGGTCGCAATTGCACTGCTTGTCTGGCAGTTTTGGGGATAACTATGCTGACCTCTGAACGTATCAAACCAGTGAAGCCTAATAGCCCCGTTGAGAAGCATTCGCCGGACGAACAGAATAATAAGGTCAAAATTCCTGATGGCTGGACATTGACGCCTGAGCAGCAAGATTTTATCGATCTCTTTAATCAAGACGAGAATAAGAAACAATAACCCTATGGGTATTTATTGTCCTATATTTCCCCATCTCCCCGTCGAATAAATCCTTTCTCTGCTATTAATTCCTACCGGTCGTAAAATGAATTACGCACCGCACAAATTTATCAATCTGAGCCTTTTTCCGGCATTATCAGTCTGTTGTGTTATCTTTAATGGGTACACGTCATCATTCAAGCTGCTTCTGTACTGCCTGCGCGTGTCGATTTTCGCCACCGAGAGGGTGGCTGTTGTGACGCAACTCGAATGATTTTGTGCATAAACCCTAAGGAGTGTCAGAGTATTGCAATTCCCGCCATTTAAGGAGGAGCTATGTCGTCAACACTACGAGAGGCCTGCAAGGATACGCTACAGGTCGATAACAAAACCTATCATTATTACAGCTTAGCGCTGGCTGCAAACACGTTGGGATCGCTCTCCCGTCTACCGAAATCACTCAAAGTCCTACTGGAAAACCTACTGCGTTGGCAAGATGGTGACTCGGTTACCGCCGAGGATATCCACGCGCTTGCTGGTTGGCTGAAAAATGCTCATGCCGACCGTGAAATCGCCTATCGTCCGGCGCGTGTGCTGATGCAAGATTTTACCGGTGTTCCGGCGGTGGTTGACCTGGCGGCAATGCGCGAGGCGGTAAAACGCCTGGGGGGTGACACTCGCAAAGTGAACCCACTTTCACCGGTTGACCTGGTTATTGACCACTCGGTTACCGTTGACCACTTTGGCGATGATGACGCATTCGAAGAAAACGTGCGTCTGGAAATGTCGCGTAACCACGAGCGTTATCTGTTTTTACGCTGGGGCCAGCAGGCGTTCAGTCAGTTCCGCGTTGTGCCTCCAGGCACGGGGATTTGCCACCAGGTTAACCTTGAATATTTGGGGCAGGCGGTATGGAGTGAGAAACAAGACGGCCAGTGGGTTGCCTATCCCGACACGCTGGTAGGGACTGACTCGCACACTACCATGATTAACGGCCTCGGCGTGCTGGGCTGGGGCGTCGGCGGGATTGAAGCCGAAGCGGCCATGTTAGGGCAGCCCGTCTCAATGCTGATTCCTGATGTCGTTGGGTTTAAACTGACCGGTAAACTGCGCGAAGGCATCACCGCCACCGACTTAGTGCTGACGGTCACCCAAATGCTGCGCCAACTGGGCGTGGTGGGTAAATTTGTCGAGTTTTACGGCGACGGTCTGGATTCACTGCCGCTGGCTGACCGCGCGACAATTGCCAACATGGCTCCAGAGTATGGCGCGACCTGTGGCTTTTTCCCCATTGATGATGTCACGCTCTCTTATATGCGCCTGAGCGGGCGCAGCGATGAACAGATTGCGTTGGTTGAAGCCTATGCCAAAGCGCAGGGCATGTGGCGCAACACCGGCGACGAGCCTGTTTTCACCCAGACGCTCGCGCTGGATATGGCGGAGGTTGAAGCAAGCCTGGCGGGGCCAAAACGGCCGCAGGATCGCGTCGCGTTAAGCGATGTGCCGAAAGCATTTGCTGCCACCACTGAGCTGGAGGTGAATGCGGGGGCGAAAAGCAAATCCGCCGTCGATTTTACCCTTAATGGCGAGCAACACGCACTGCCAGAAGGGGCGGTAGTGATCGCCGCGATCACCTCCTGTACTAACACCTCTAACCCTAGCGTGCTGATGGCGGCGGGGCTGCTGGCGAAAAACGCGGTTGCGCGTGGGCTTGCTCCAAAACCGTGGGTCAAAGCCTCGCTCGCGCCT
>JBOFJM010000562.1:0-4054 GCA_051656825.1 Kluyvera sp. | reverse complement strand
TAGCGGCAAAACGCCGCTAACCGCCCAGCTTCAGCATCTTATTGACGAAATCGACCGCGCAGGCGGTGGCACGTTGGTGGTGTCGCCAGGCGACTGGATGACCGGCACGCTGGTGCTGCCATCGAATTTTACGCTGCATCTGGAGGCTGGCGCGCGCCTGCTCGCCAGCCCTCACGCTGAGGATTATCCGGCGGATCTCACGCAAACCGTTGCGGAGCTTTCGCGTATGGCGCTGATTTATGCGCGCGATGCTCACCACATTACCCTCAGCGGTGAAGGTTGTCTGGTGGGCGGTGCTGCTGCCTGGTTTTCTGCCAGTGCCGATGCGCAGGGCTATCGCCAGCCAAAAACCATGCGCCCACGGATGCTGGTACTCGAAGGCTGCCAGCAGGTGCGCATTCGCGATATCACCATCAGCGACTCGCCGATGTGGACCGCGCACCTGGTGAGCTGCAATCAACTGTTTATTCATAACCTGACCATTGATAACGACCTCGCGCTGTCGAACACCGACGCACTGGATATCGACAGTTGCCAGTATGTGCAGATAAGCGACAGCTATTTCAGCGCCGCCGACGATGGTATTTGCATCAAAACCACGCGCAAGCCAGCAGCGCTACAGCAGGCAACGCGCCATGTCGTCGTTAACAACTGCTTGATTCGCTCGAAAAGCTGCGCCATCAAAATTGGCACCGAAACCTACGCCGATATCAGCCATATCGCGGTACACAACTGCTCGATTTTTGAGTCTAACCGTGGCATTGGCCTGGTATCCCGCGACGGCGGTCAGTTCAGCCAAATGATTTTCAGCAATATTTTGTTCGACTGCCGCCACGGCCACCCGTGTCCTTGGGGAAAAGCCGACCCCGTCTTTATCTCCGTTCGCCATCGCGACCCCAATATTCAGCCTGGACGGGTAGAAGACATTACCTTCAGCCAGCTTTCTGGCGTGAGCGAAGGGGCGATTAACCTGCACTGCGAAACCGCGGGGGAAATTCGCCACATCAGCTTTAACGCGCTCTCATTACAGCAGTTAGCGGGGCCGTCTGACGAACAGGGCTGCTACGACATTCGCCCGCCGTGTAACCCGGCAAGCCCCACTGGCATGGGGCTGGACAACGCTTACCGCGTGAACCCGCAAACCGGGCGAGCCTGGGGCGTGGAGGCGTATGCCGACGGTTTACCGGCGTTGTATGCCAACGGTGTCAGCGACTTAACGCTGGACGGCCTGCGAATTCGCCGCCCTGAACCGCTGCCGCAAGGCTGGAACCCAGAAGCCATCGTGCTGCAAAACGCCGACGCCTGAATCTATTTGACGACGGCGCAGCGCATGGCCTCGCCGTCCTGTACTGTTCAAGGGGATGGAAAATGATAAAAAAAGTGCGGGAAATAAAACTCCACAACTACGTCTGTTACGGGTTAGCTGATGTCATCGGCTCGGGCGCGTTTACTCTGGTGAGCGCCTGGCTGCTGTACTTCCTGACCACCTTCTGCGGGTTAACGCCGATTGAGGCCGGTTCACTGTTTGCGGTGGCGCGTATTGTCGATGTCGTGATGTGCCCGCTGATGGGCTACATTTCCGATAACTTCCACAAAACACGTTTAGGTCGCCGCTTTGGTCGCCGCCGTTTCTTCCTGCTGCTGAGTATTCCGCTGGTGGCGGTGTATAGCCTGCTGTGGGTACAAGGCTTTAACTACTGGATGTATCTGCTGGTCTATATCTTGTTCGAAATTGTCTATTCGATGATTTTGATCCCTTACGACACGCTGTCGGCGGAGATGACCTCAGACTTTACCAAACGTTCTAAACTGACCAGCGCGCGGATGTATATCGCCCAGTTCGCCGGTTTTACCGCTGCGTTTTTGCCGGGGCGTCTGTTGGCCTATTTTGGTTCCGATTCTGCGGTATCTTTCTTCTACGCCGGGGCTATTTTCACCGTTGCCTTTATGGTGGTGCTGATCTTTGTCTACTTCGGGACGTGGGAACGTTCAATTGAAGAGATTGAACTCAACGAACGTCATATTCCGACCGAGGAAAAACAGCCGTTGGGCAAACGTATTTTCGACATCTATTACGATTTTGTCTCGACGCTAAAAATCAAAACCTTCCGCTCGCATCTGGGCATGTACCTGGGCGGCTCTGTTGCGCAGGATATCTTCAACTCGGTGTTTACCTATTTTGTGGTGTTCGCGCTGGTCACCTCCTCGGTGGTCGCCAGTAACCTGTTGAGCGTTATCAACGGTCTGCAATTTTTCGGCGTGGGCGTCGCCACCTGGCTGACGCTGCGTTATTCGCCGTCGCGTGCTTTTGCCACTCAGGGGCTGATGGCGCTGGCGGCTTTCGCGATGTTTGCTGCAACCTACCTGTACGGTTCGACCAATATGGCGCTGTTGTACGCGGCGGCGTGCGTCGCTGGTCTGGCGCGCGGCGGCATCTACTCGATTCCGTGGAACAACTACACCTTTGTTGCCGACGTGGATGAGATCCTCACCTGCAACCGCCGTGAAGGTATCTTCGCGGGCTTTATGAGCCTGCTGCGTAAAGCCTCTCAGGCGCTGTCTATTTTCCTGGTTGGCGTAGCGCTGCAAATGTCAGGCTTTGTCACTGGTCACAACAGCCAGCCGCAGTCTGCGATTAATATGATCCTGGCTATCATGATTATCCTGCCGGTTGTGCTGACCGTTTGGGGGATTTGGTCTGCCTTCCAGTTCAAAGTGAACAGCCGAACTCATGCGGTGCTGAACGATGTAGTGGCGCGCCTGAAACAGGGCGGTAGCAAAGCCACCGTAACGGCGGAAACCAAAGCGGTTATCGAAAGCCTGACCGGAATGCCGTATGACCACTGCTGGGGCGATAACACCGTCGGGCACGTCAACCGTAGCCTGCTGAAAGCCAAAACGCACCGGACGCAACTGCGTAACGCATAAATTAATGAACTCTTTAGCCCGACGTCGGCCTTTACGCCCCGTCGGGCCGTTTTGTTTTGGATAATCACAATGACAGAGAACAGTTTATATATTCAGCAGGGTATTTGGGCGCGCTTAGGGTTGCCGCGCGAACTGGTATGGGGGTTTGTCGGCGTTTTCCTGTTTATTACTGGGGCGACGATTGAGCAAAGCTGGCTGGCCTCGCTGTTGCAACAGCGCGGATTAGATGCGCTGCACATCAGCCTGCTGTCGTCGGTCTTTGGCCTGTGCGTGGCGGCTATCTCCTGGTTTTCCGGCATTGGCGCGGGGGTGTTGGGCGTGCGCCGCTTAATGTGGCTGGCGACCCTTCTCTATTTTGTGGGGTCCGTACCGTTTATTTTTGTCGCGCTACCGGGCGTCAATTACCCGCTGATGATGATCAGCTATGCGGTGCGTGGCATGGCGTATCCGCTGTTTGCCTACTCATTTCTGGTGTGGATTAATCAGCGTTGTGAGGTGCGGATTCTGGGGCGTGCCGTCTCTTGGTTCTGGATTGCCTTTGGGGTGGGGATGACTATCGTTGGCCCGTGGTTCTCCGGCTTTATGATCCCGCGCGTTGGTGAAACCACGACCCTTTTATCCGGCTTTATCTTTGTGCTCGCTGGCTGCGCTTGTGCGTTGATCCTTAATCGCGACAAGCCTGAATGGCAACAAGGGCAAGCGGTCGGTCACGCGCTGGCAGAAGGGATTATCGTGCTCGTCAAAGAGCCGAAAATGCGCCTCGCCGTGGTGGTGAAAACCATTAACGATATCGGTAAATTTTCGCTGGTTATCCTGATGCCAGTTTATCTGCCGCGTTTTGGCTTCAGCATTGAAGAGTGGCTGACCATTTGGGGGCTGGTCAATGTGGTGAATATTTTTGCCAACTATTTCTTTGGCTGGCTGGGCGATACTATCGGTTGGCGCAATACCGTGGCCTGGTTTGCGGGCACGCTGTGTGGATTGTCGGCGCTGGCGGTGTGCTATGCGCCGGTGCTCTTTGGGCACAACAGCGCGGCGTTGATTGCCGCATTAACTCTCTACGCCATTGGTCTGGGGGCGTTTGGGCCGCTAAGCGCACTGATTCCCTCTCTGTTGCCGCATAACA
>JBOFJM010000561.1:0-9161 GCA_051656825.1 Kluyvera sp. | reverse complement strand
CCTCTTATCGGCAGAACAGCATCGGCATAGACCCGACGACGGCGAGTGAATTTACCACGCTGACCTCGACGCAAGTGCAGGCTAACCCTGGGTTTGGCACAGCTATCAGCGCGCAATTTGGCACATCGATAGGCCGTAAAGCCTATTTGCAGGTGCTTTATCGCAACCGGCCTCTTTCGCTGGGCACAGAGTTGCGCGGCAACCACGGGGCGAGCGGGATCGTCGATGAAAAAGGCTACGCGTGGATTACCGGCCTGAATGACGGTGAGATTTTTAGCGCGGATGTTGATGGTAAGCAGTGCCGTATTCATACCCATTATGACCGCATGGTACTGACGAAAGAGATTTATACCGGTTCAGTGATATGTCAGTCGCACTGAAACTCGGTAACAGGGACAAGATGATGAAAAAGAACAGATTTATCGCTCTACTTTTAAGCGCCGTTGCCGGTATCTGTTATCAGCAACAGGCACAGGCGGCCTGCGCGTTCGCCAATGGTGCTCACAGTGGAAATGTCACGTTTGCTTTACCGGCCTTAACGCAGCCGGTAAACCCCTCTGATACCGGCCCTCGCCAGCTTTCTTCTGCCACTCAGTCGGCGGCAAGCCTGGCCTCTGCGATGGGGATAAGCGCCAGCGTTGCCGTTTGGGGCGGCTGCACCGGCAACCTTATCTGGAACCCGCTACTTGCCTCAACCGCAGGAACCTCCCCTCATAGCAGCGGCTATATCTCAACGGGCATAGAGAATCTCTATCTTTATTTGTATGCCGGGAGCCAAACGACCGGCAAGTTTGGCCCCTTTGTCACCCCGGCAACCAGCGGTGGAGCTTGGTCACGCACCTTAAGCACCATTCATGCCACCGTTCCACCGTGGTCCATTATGGGCGATATGGTGTTGGTGCTTTACCAGACCGGCCCGATTCGGCAAGGCGGGGTGATTCCCGCAGGACCGCTTGCCGAACTCAAAGTGTCTGATGGCCTGCAAGTGATGAATATGTCGATGAGCGCGATAACGGTCGATGTGCTGGCCTGTAGCATCACCACGCCCGTCGTGAACGTTCACATGCCGTCAGTTTATAAAAACAGCTTTACCGGTATTGGTAGCACAACCGTGCCAACGGAGTTTAAGATTGGGGCGAATTGCGATTCTGGCGTGATGCCGACCGTGACCTTTAGCGGCCAGGGCAGCAGTGATACCACCGATACTTTTGCTATTAATAGCGGCTCGGAGGCTGCATCGGGGCTGGGTATACAGCTTCTCTATTCTGGTAATCCGGTGAAACAAAATGAAGCCGTTGAAATGAAAACGATAGCGCCGAGTGGCGTGACAGAGTTCCCCTTTAGCGCGCGATATATTCAGACCGCCAATATGGTGACATCCGGCAAAGCCGACGCGACGATAACCTTCACCCTTCAGTATAAATAACCGCAGCGTGCAGACAGGGAGAGTGGGAAGCGCAATCTCTCCCTGCCCTTAGGTCAGGCTTGCTCGGCCTGGCTTGCCTCAAACTGCGGCGGTGGTTTGCGGAAACGACGCGTCAGCCAGCTTAAATACAACAAGCCCAACGCCGCCCAGACCAGACCCAGCGTGAGAGAAGTCGCCTCCAGGTTTATCCACAACACGCCCACCGTTACCGCGCCAATCAGCGGCAATAGCAGATAATGAAAGCGCTCTTTCCACGTTTTGTTATAGCCTTTGCGCCGCCAGAAGTGATTAAAGACCGACAGATTCACAAAGGTGAAGGCCACCAGTGCGCAAAAGTTTATCAGCGCTGTCGCCGTCACCAGGTAAAAAAATAGCGCCGATAGCGCCACCACCCCAACCATGATGACGTTTAATGCTGGCGTGCGCCATTTCGGGTGCACGTAGCCAAACACGCGCTCCGGGAACACATTATCACGCCCCATCACATACAGCAGGCGCGACACGCTGGCGTGCGAAGCAAGCCCGGAGGCCAGTGTGTTGACGAAAGTGGTGCAGAGGAAAATCGACTGGAATAGCTTGCCGCCGACATACAACGCGATTTCCGGCAGCGCGGCGTCGGGGTCTTTAAAGCGGCTGATATTCGGGAAAAAGAGCTGCATAAAGAAAGAGGCGATGATGAAAATCAGCCCGCCGTACAGCGCTGTCAGGAAAATCGCTTTCGGGATAACCCGCGCCGCATCCATCGTTTCTTCAGAAAGCGTGGTGACGGCATCAAATCCGAGGAACGAGAAACAGACAATCGTCGCACCGGTAATGATCGGGATCAGATGCGCGTTCTGGCTAATAAAGGGCTGGAGCGACCACACCGTGCCAACCCCTTCGCCTTTATGCAGGCCGTGTACCACCAGCACCACGAAAACCACCATAATCGACACTTGTACCAGAACAAACAGGGTATTGAAGTTGGCGACCAGGTTGACGCTTTTCAGGTTAGCGAGGGTCAGGATGGAGACAAAGCTCACCACCCAGATCCACGGCGGCACGTCCGGGAACATGGCGGAAAGATAAATTTTCGCCAGTAACACGTTGATCATCGGTAAGAAAAGGTAGTCGAGCAGCGAAGACCAGCCGACCATAAATCCGGCATGTGGCCCAATCGATTTTTGGGTGTAAGTATAGGCCGACCCCGCCTGTGGAAACTGACGCACCAGCTTACCGTAGCTAATCGCCGTAAACAGAACGCCCGCCAGCGCCAGTAAATAAGAGGCCGGAACGTGACCATTGCTGATGCCGGAGACAATGCCAAAAGTATCAAACACGGTCATTGGAGTCAGATAAGCCAACCCCATCATGACGACCTGCCAAAGTTTGAGTGATTTACGCAGCCCGGTTTTACCCGTGCTCGATGCGAGATCCAGCGAAATATTAGCAGACATGGCCGTTCCCCCCCATGCTGACGTGGGTTTGCGGGTACATCGACCTCAGTACAAACCTACTTCGCAAGGGGGAAAAACGTAAATAACGGGTGAACATATTTCGACAATTGACCGAAAGCATCTCTTCACAGCGGCAGCCAATCTGGCCCCCTTCACCCTGCGGGTATTTGAACATCTGCATCATCTCATTTCCTCGTCGTACATTGTGTCGTTAACTGAAACCCGTTGTCGCCAGCGTTCCTTAACGCGACACCCGGGAAATGGCTGGATGACCAGCTAAAAGTCCGGCCAGGCTCCGCGCAGGCCGTATGATGCTACATAAAGAAATATGCCCTTATCGGGCATGACGTCAGGCGTTTTTCAACATCCACTCAATTTCTGTTTCTGTGATAAGACGCTCAAATTGCAGTAATTCATCGTTCTTACACGCGTGATAAACGTGGCAGAAACGCTCGCCCAGATATTCACGCAGCGGATCATTTTGCATAAATTCCCACAGCGCATCACTTTGGCGAATCGGGAACGGCAGGCCATCTTGCTCCAGACCGTTACCTTCAACTTCTTCTTGCAGCGGCAGCGGGTTATCCAGCCCGTGTAAAATCCCGGCAAAAATGGCCGCCATCACCAGATAAGGGTTGGCATCCGCCCCCGCCACGCGATATTCAACGCGGTGGTTTTGATGATCGCCACAAGGAATACGCAGCGCCACGGTGCGGTTGTTATGCCCCCAGGAGGCTTGCGTCGGCACATACATCCCCGGCTGGAAGCGGCGGTATGAGTTAACGTTCGGCGCCAGCAGCGCCATCGACGCAGGCATTAAATCAATCATCCCCGCCAGCGCGCGCTTGAGTAAGGAGGAGTCTTCGCCGTCGGCATCCACCAGCACGTTCTCACCCTTGTTATTTTGCATACTGATATGGATATGCATCCCGCTGCCCGCGTGCTCTTCATAAGGCTTCGCCATAAAGGTGGCGTGCATTTTATGTTTCTCCGCCATTAAACGCACCAGGCGTTTTAACGCCAGCGCATCATCGCAAGCATCCAGCACATTTTCGGTGTGGTGCAGGTTGATTTCGAACTGCCCTGGCGAGGCTTCCGCCACGGCGCCATCGGCCGGAATAAGCTGGAGCTGTGCCAGTTCATCGATGTCATTGAGTACATCGGCGAAGTGGTTCAGGTTGTCCACCGAGTAAACCTGGCTTTGAGTATTGCGTACGTCGGTTCCCGGCGCGCAAGGGGGTTGGAGGTCGCCTTCGGCGTCACGTTGACGGTCAAGTAAATAGAACTCCAGCTCTACCGCTACCACCGGGAACAGACCACGTTGGCGCAGTTGCTGCCAGAGGCGGTTAAGGATGTTCCGTGGTTCAACGTCAAAGGGAGCGCCATCTTCATCAATCATGGTGAGCTGCACCTGGCCAATAAACTCTGGGTCGGCGGCGGACGGGGTTAACGTCCCCAGCACCGGCATACAGGTGCAATCCGGCTCGCCCAACTCCTGGCCTAGCCCGGCCTCTTCCACCACATTGCCCAGAATATCCATCGCAAAGACGGAAACGGGGAAATAACAGCCTTTCTCCAGCTTGCTCAGGCCCGCGACAGGGATACGTTTGCCACGGAAACAGCCGTTAAGGTCGGTCAGCAGGACGTCGATAAATTGCGTTTCGGGGTAACGTTCCAGGTAGCGTTTGACCTCCTGCATGAATGCACTACTTCGTCTTTCTTCCGAATGCTGAACAAAATTCTCAACTTCTACGATATTGGTTTCCATGATTTACCACCGTTGTTTGGGATTGCGTTCTCGGACCACGACTGTCAAATATAATGTCCATACATTCGACTTTGTATGCAAACAAATTGTTTGTCAAATGTTACATAAAAGTTTGCAAACGGCCATTCTCACTGCTAGGTTGAAAAAATATTGAACAAAATGGCCGTAAAAACGCCAAGTGCGGTCATAATTTAGTCCACTTTGTGAGGGCGATCATGGAAAATATAATGCACAAGCCAGTTATCGGTATCGTGATGTGTAGGAACAGGCTCAAGGGTCACGAGACCCAGACTCTGCAAGAGAAATACCTGAATGCGATAATCAACGCCGGTGGGCTGCCAATTGCCCTCCCCCATGCGCTGGCGGAACCTGAATTGCTTTCCGTGCTGTTACCCAAACTGGACGGTATTTATTTGCCGGGTAGCCCTAGCAACGTACAGCCACACCTTTATGGTGAAAACGGCGATGAGCCTTACGCCGACCCAGGGCGTGATCTGCTGAGCATGACGCTGATTAACGCGGCACTCGAAAGGCGCATCCCCATTTTAGCCATTTGTCGGGGACTACAGGAACTGGTTGTCGCTACTGGTGGAACGCTGTATCGTCGGCTGTTTGAGCAGCCAAACCTCCTTGAACATCGCGAAGACGCTGAGCTGCCGGTGGAGATGCAATATGCTCCCTCGCATGAAGTTCAGGTTCAAAACGGAGGATTGCTCTCCCGGTTAATACCGGAATGCAGCACATTCTGGGTTAACTCGTTACACGGCCAGGGGGCAAAGACCTTAGGGCCACAGTTGCGTGTTGAAGCCCGTTCTCCAGATGGGTTGGTGGAAGCCGTCAGCGTTAATCACCACCCTTTTGCCCTGGGTGTGCAGTGGCACCCTGAATGGAACAGCAGCGAATATGCCCTGTCTCGCCTGCTGTTTGATGGTTTTATCACCGCCTGTCGGAGCTATGCTGCTGAACACAGCGACTCTGACCGCTACAGTTAAGGAAATGCAAATATGAGCGATGACGGCCTGGCGCTAGGGAAACGTTTGTCAGAGATTCGCCAGTTATTGGGTCTTTCACAACGTCGAGCCGCCGAACTGTCTGGGTTAACACATAGTGCCATCAGTACCATAGAACAGGACAAAGTCAGTCCTGCCATCAGTACGCTACAAAAGTTGCTGAAAGTTTATGGTCTGTCGCTCTCGGAATTCTTTTCTGAACCAGAAAAGCCTGATGAACCGCAGGTGGTTATTAATCAGGACGATCTTATCGAAATGGGTAGTCAGGGTGTTTCGATGAAACTCGTTCATAACGGAAATCCGAACCGTACGCTGGCGATGATTTTTGAAACGTATCAGCCAGGAACCACTACCGGGGAGAGAATCAAGCATCAGGGGGAAGAGATCGGGACAATATTAGAAGGTGAAATTATGTTGACCATTAACGGTCAGTTATATCACCTGGTTGCCGGACAAAGTTATGCCATTAATACCGGCATACCGCATAGTTTCAGCAACACCTCGGCGGGTATTTGCCGAATTATTAGTGCCCATACTCCTACCACATTCTGATTTCAGCCCAGCTCCGGCAGTATAACGCCGGAGCATATTAAAAATTATCGATTACGGCATCAAGCCAAAATAATTCGAGCGGCAGCTTGAAGTGTGACGAGTATAAACAGGTTATTTAAACCTGGGACGCCCTGCGCCCTCAATGACCTAAAAATGGCTAATGCCTTTATATATCCGATTACGATATCAAGGAGTTAATATGGATTTTCAGCATCTGGCTTATTGGCAGAATAAAGCGAAAAGTCTGCCAATAGAGACTCGCCTTTTTATTAACGGTGAATATTGCTCTGCCGCCGATAATACAACATTTGAAACGATTTCCCCCGCCGAGCAAAAAACGCTGGCACAGGTCGCGCGTGGCAAAAAAGCGGATATCGACCAGGCCGTTCAGGCTGCCCGCAGCGTATTTGAACGCGGAGATTGGTCGCAGGCCTCGCCCGCCCAGCGCAAAGCGGTACTGCTTAAATTTGCCAGCTTGATAGAACAACACCACGAAGAACTGGCCTTGCTGGAGACACTCGATACCGGCAAACCCATCCGCCACAGCCTGCGTGACGATATCCCCGGCGCGGCGCGCGCTATCCGCTGGTATGCAGAAGCGATTGATAAAATTTACGGTGAAGTGGCCCCGACATCGCATCACGAGCTGGCGCTGATTGTGCGTGAACCTATTGGCGTGGTAGCGGCCGTTGTGCCGTGGAACTTCCCGCTGCTGTTGGCTTGCTGGAAACTTGGCCCAGCGCTGGCGGCGGGCAACAGCATAATCCTTAAACCTTCCGAGAAATCACCGCTAACCGCGCTACGCCTTGCCGCACTGGCAAAGGATGCAGGGCTGCCGGACGGTGTGCTGAATGTGGTCAGCGGCTACGGTCACGAAGCCGGACAGGCGTTGGCGCAGCACCCTGACGTAGACACCCTCACCTTTACCGGCTCGACCCGCACCGGAAAGCAACTGCTGAAAGACGCTGGTGACAGCAATATGAAACGCGTCTGGCTGGAAGCGGGCGGCAAAAGCGCCAATATCGTTTTCGCCGACTGCCCAGACCTGCAAAAAGCCGTTAACGCCACCGCAGGCGGTATCTTCTATAACCAGGGCCAGGTATGCATCGCCGGGACTCGCCTGTTGGTAGAGGAGAGTATTGCCGATGAGTTTCTCCGCCGCCTTAAAGAACAGGCACTGAACTGGCAGCCGGGCAACCCACTCGACCCCAATACGACGATGGGAACGCTGATTGATACCGCCCATGCCGACACAGTGCATACCTTTATCCGCGAAGGCGCAGGCAAAGGCACGCTGCTGCTGGATGGCCGTGACACCCCATGCCCGGCCGCCGTTGGCCCGACCATTATTGCCGATGTCGAACCGTCATCCCGCATTAACCAGGAAGAGATCTTTGGCCCAGTGCTGGTTGTCACCCGCTTTAAAACCGAAGACGAGGCCGTACGCCTGGCGAACGACAGCCAGTATGGCCTGGGCGCTGGCGTGTGGACGGGTTCCCTCTCCCGCGCCCATCGTGTAAGCCAGCGCCTGAAAGCCGGTTCTGTTTTCGTCAATAACTACAATGACGGCGACATGACCGTGCCCTTCGGCGGCTATAAGCAAAGCGGCAACGGGCGCGATAAGTCCCTACATGCATTAGAAAAATTCACCGAGCTGAAAACTATCTGGATTTCTCTGGAGCCTTAATCATGAAAGAACATACCCACAGTTATTACGCCGCGAGCGCAAATCAATACTCGCCATTTCCAACGCTGAATGAATCCATCCACTGCGACGTCTGCGTGGTGGGCGGTGGATATACCGGGCTTTCGTCCGCGCTGCATCTCGCTGAAATGGGCTATGACGTGGTGCTGCTGGAAAGTCAGCGTATCGGTTTTGGCGCCAGCGGGCGCAACGGTGGACAGTTGGTTAACTCCTACAGCCGCGATATCGATGTGATTGAAAAGAGCTACGGCCCGGATACCGCCCGGATGCTTGGCAGCATGATGTTTGAAGGCGGCGAGATTATCCGTGAGCGGATTAAGCGCTACCAGATCCAGTGCGACTACCGCCCTGGCGGCCTGTTTGTCGCGCTCAATAACAAGCAACTGGACACGCTGGAAGAGCAGAAAGCGAACTGGGAACGCTACGGTAATAACCAGTTGGAAATGCTGGATGCTAACGCTATCCGCCGCGAAGTCGATAGCGACCGTTACACCGGCGCACTGCTGGATCACAGCGGTGGTCATATTCACCCACTGAATTTAGCCATTGGGGAAGCCGACGCAATCCGCTTAAACGGCGGTCGGGTTTATGAGCTTTCGCCGGTGACCCACATCCAACATACCAGCCCGGCGGTTGTCAGCACCCAGCACGGCCAGGTGACGGCTCGTTACGTCATTGTCGCGGGTAACGCGTATCTCGGCGATAAAGTTGAACCGGAATTAGCAAAACGCAGTATGCCGTGCGGCACACAGGTGATCACCACCGAGCCGCTCTCTGCCGAGCTGGCGCAGTCTCTTATCCCGAACAACTACTGCGTGGAAGATTGTAACTACCTGCTGGATTACTACCGTCTGACGGCGGATAACCGCCTGCTGTACGGCGGCGGCGTGGTGTATGGCGCGCGCGACCCGAACGATATTGAACGTCTGGTGATGCCTAACCTGCTGAAAACCTTCCCGCAGTTGCAGGGCGTCAAAATTGATTACCGCTGGACGGGGAATTTCCTGCTGACGCTATCACGTATGCCGCAGTTTGGTCGTCTTGATAACAACATCTATTACATGCAGGGCTACAGCGGACACGGTGTGACCTGTACACACCTCGCCGGACGGCTGATTTCCGAGCTTCTGCGCGGTGACGCCGAGCGTTTTGATGCTTTCGCCAATCTGCCGCACTACCCGTTCCCGGGTGGACGTAGCCTGCGCATTCCATTTACCGCAATGGGTGCGGCCTACTACAGCTTGCGCGATCGTCTTGGGGTTTA
>JBOFJM010000560.1:0-3507 GCA_051656825.1 Kluyvera sp. | reverse complement strand
GTGCCGAGTCTTTAGCGGCGCTTCTTTTAACAGCCACCACAGCACAAACGCCAGCACCAAAATTGCCGCCGCCATCATAATCGCCGCATGGATAGCGGCCCCGAACGCCGTGAGATAATCGGTGCGAATCACCTCGGGAAGCTGGTGAATCGCCACCGGATTCATCCCTCGTGGCAACGTTTCTCCTACCGGCAACAGCCTGGTCAGACGGGATTGCAGCACCGACGTAAACACCGCGCCAAACAGCGCCACGCCGATAGAACCGCCAATGGAGCGGAACAGCGTAACCCCTGACGTCGCCACACCGTACAGCTTCGCGTCCACGCTGTTTTGCACCGCCAGCACCAGCACCTGCATCACCATCCCTAGCCCCATCCCCAACACGCCGGTAAACAAATATAGCTGCCAGGTAGGTGACGTCAGGGTAATGCGAGTGAGCAACACCATCCCGATAAACCCCATCAGCGTGCCAACAATAGGGTAGATGCGATATTTACCGCTACGGCTAATGGCCCGACCGCTCAAAATCGACGTCAGCAACAGCCCGCCCATCAGAGGAATCAACTGAAGCCCCGCCTGCGTCGGCGTGGCGCTTTTCACCACTTGCAGATACAACGGCAGAAACGTCACCGAACCGAACAGCGACATCCCGATGATAAAACCAATCAGGCTGCACAACAGGAAACTGCGATTACGGAACAGCGACAGCGGAATAATCGGCTCCCGGGCCCGCCGCTCCTCATAGATAAATCCGGCGATACCCACCAGACCAAACGCCAGAATGCACCATAGTTGCGGGTCGCTCCACTCGCGCACCGTACCGCCTTCGGTGGTGAACAAAATGATGCACACCAGCGCCATCGTCAGGTATATCGCCCCCAGCCAGTCAATTTCATGCTGGCTGCGTTTGTTGCTGGAGCGGAACACTGCGCCAATGACAAACAGCGCAAACAGCCCCAGCGGCAGGTTGATATAGAAAATCCATCGCCATGAAGCGTGCTGCACAATAAAACCGCCGATCAACGGGCCAATGACGGTTGCGAGGCCAAATACCGCGCCGAACAGCCCCTGATAGCGCCCACGCTCGGCGGGAGGAATGACATCGGCAACTGCCGCCATGCTGATCACCATCAGCCCGCCGCCGCCAAGCCCTTGCAGCGCGCGCATCAGCACCAGTTGCGTCATGTTCTGCGCCAGTCCGCACAGCGCGGAGCCAAGCAAAAACAGCACAATGGCGATTTGCAAAACGCGTTTGCGACCAAACAAATCGCCGAACTTGCCGTACAAAGGCACCACGATAGTGGAGGTGAGAATATAGGCCGTGACGACCCACGACAGTTTGTCGAGGCCGCCCAGTTCACCGACGATAGTCGGCAGCGCGGTAGAGACAATGGTCTGGTCAAGCGCGGAGAGCAGCATCACCAACAGCAGTGCGCTGAACAGCAGGCGTAAGGAGGTTGCGCCGGGCTGCGGGTTTGTCGTCGTAGACGCCATCATATTCTCACTTGAAATTAATTAAATGCATAATTAATATTTATGAAAGATCGCCCTTAGGTCAAGAGATCCCCCTCCTATGCCAGCACGAAAAGATCATTGTACACCGCGTAAACCTGGCCGCCCGCGCGGCAGCAAGCCCAATGCCGCCAGCCGCGAATTGCTGATGGATATTGCGCTGCGGCTGTTCTCCCAGCAGGGTATTGCCCGTACTTCATTGAATGCTATCGCGAAAGAGGCTGGCGTCACGCCCGCGATGCTGCACTACTACTTCAATTCACGCGAGCAATTGCTCGACGTGATGATTGAGGAGCGTTTTTTACCGCTACGCACAAAAATTGGCGGTGTGTTTAGCGAGTACCCGGATGATCCGGTGATGGCGCTGCGCGAAATGGTTAAGGCGTTGGCGAACGTTGCCGCTCAACACGCGTGGTTTGCGCCGTTATGGATGCAGGAAGTGATTGGTGAAATGCCCGTGTTGCGCCAGCATATGCACATCCGTTTTGGTGATGACCGTTATCAAACCATGCTGGAAAGGGTGGCGCATTGGCAGGCCGAGGGCAAAATTAACCCGTACCTGACGCCGGAACTGTTGATCACCACGCTGTTAAGCCTGGTGCTGGTTCCTTTTTCTCGGATGCGCAACGATGAACGGTTGGCAATGCTGACGCCGGAACGCATTGTCGATCATGCGCTGGCGGTGTTATTGCAGGGAATTGGGCCAATATCCGCCTGAGGATAATTCGAAAATATGAATTTTATCAATATGCGGTGAGCGGAAGTATTCTCACCGCGTTGGTTACAGCAGGTTATAAAAATAAAGCCAATTTAGTGACGAGTCGGTTAAATATCAGATCTCCATCTCCTGATTTACATCATATTCAATTAACGCCCATGATGCGGGTTTGCCTTGATAATAAGGCATAACATCACCCCTGCGTACGCTGATGACGGCGGAAACGGTGTTACCAGAGAGCTGCCAGCTACCGCCCTGAGGGCTGTACTGGCCACTGGTGCGAATAATCCCAAGCGGTTTACGTTCGGTATTTTCTTTGGAGGAGAACGAAGAAAGTACCGAAAGCGTGTAATTGCTACTATCTATCTTCATAACGTGATAATCCAAAAATGAACACACATCATGAACAAGCGGCAATATTCCGCTACAACTTAAACGCTGATTAATTATTTGATTGGTGAATAAATTAAAGCGATTTTATTGCAATAAAAATTCGTTTTAGCCAGAATGAGGCCACTTTACTGGTCAAAAAGCACCCTGAATGATTAAGCGTCTTATTAATTCATTGATAATTATTATGGCATTTGCGTCAGCCAGCGCCTTCGCGGTGGATTGTCAGCGCGCTGCCACGCCGCTCGAAAATACCATTTGCAGCAATGACAACCTGAACTGGCTGGATGACACCATGTCGAGCGTCTATCGCGCGATGCTGGTACGCCGCGACTCAGGGCAAGTGCATAAAGAATACGAAACGTGGGAAAAATCGCTGGAAGGCTGTTCGTCAGCCGAATGTATTGAACGCGCTTATTATTCTGGGATCAGCAAAATTGCTGAAGCCCAGCCGGGGTTTGACTGGGAAGGCCGCTGGTGGAATACCAGCGCCGCCAATATGAGCGGCGGCGTGGTGCAGTTCAGCCATAGCGCAGATTGGTCAATTACTGCCGATATCCGCATTTGGGCGGGGCTGAATAAAGACGAATTTACCGCCGAGGCACGCAAGCTCAACGGCATGGTGCTGATTGACAATATGGTCGATAGCAAACACTGCAAAGTGTTGTTTATTCCGCGTAAAAGTGGGGCGATTCAGGTATACAGCAACGCCGATTTTGGCTGCCGTTTGTCGATGCCGAACGGGGCATTTATTGATGGCCGTTATTTGAAATCTGATGTCGATCCACGACCAAAAGCCACGCTACAGTCGCTGGCTATTTTTGCTAATCAGGCGATGGATGACCGCTTCCGCACGTTGGTGGGAGAGGATTATCAAAAGTTTGTCG
>JBOFJM010000559.1:0-2404 GCA_051656825.1 Kluyvera sp. | reverse complement strand
CCTTGCGTTGTACGCGCGTGAACTCAACCTGATGGCCGCCGCTAGCAATTTCCTGCTGTGTTACGCCATTTTCCTGATGATTTGCCGCGCATTTACCGGCAACGTGTGTGACAAAAAAGGGCCGAAATATGTGGTGTATCCGTGCCTGTTGGCGTTCACCATCGGCCTGGTCGTGCTCGGCTATACTCAGGGGAGTGTGATGATGATTATTTCCGGTGCGCTGATAGGTATTGGTTATGGTTCAGTTACGCCGATTTTCCAGACACAAATTATCAGCTCAGTTGAACCGCATAAAATTGGCGTGGCTAACTCACTCTTTTTTAATGCTATGGATGCCGGACTGGCGCTGGGGGCATTTGTGATGGGGCTAATGGTTGAAGGCGTTGGCTATCGGGCGATTTATCTGCTTGGTGCATTGCTGGTGGTGTTGGCGGGGGCGTTGTACATCGTGCAGATGAAAAGGCGCGGAAACGTTAAATTGGTTTCCGCGCATGAAGTGCATTAAGCGTTACATTTCAATCTCGATGTCACCTTTTGCCCGGCAGCAGCAGGGCAAAATTTCATCCGGCTGAATGAAAGCCAGCGGCTCGGTGAGCCAGTCTACCTGCCCGGAGACAAGACGCGTACGGCAGGAGCCGCAGTAACCTTCACGGCACTGATACTCTACCTCAACGTTATGAGATTCCAGCGCCGCCAGCAGAGAAGGGTGTTCATCCTGGCACTGCAAACGCGTGCCAGTGATGCGCAGAAAAACGCGGCTCATATCAGAGCTGGAAGTCGCTGAGATCGTCAGTATTGACTTCCGAGTCAATCTGCCCAACCAGATACGAACTGACTTCCACTTCTTGTGGCGCAACCTGCACGTTGTCGGACACCAGCCAGGTGTTGATCCACGGGATTGGGTTAGAGCGCGTCTGGAACGGCAGATCCAGACCAACTGCCTGCATACGGATGTTGGTGATGTACTCAACGTACTGGCACAGAATGTCTTTGTTCAGGCCAATCATTGAACCGTCGCGGAACAGATAATCTGCCCACTCTTTTTCCTGCACCGCCGCCTGCACAAACAGGTCATAGCACTCTTGTTTGCACTCTTCGGCGATTTCCGCCATTTCTGGGTCATCGACACCGCTACGCAGCAGGTTCAGCATGTGCTGAGTGCCGGTCAGGTGCAGCGCTTCATCACGGGCAATCAGGCGAATGATTTTGGCGTTGCCTTCCATCAACTCACGCTCGGCGAACGCAAAGGAACAGGCAAAGCTGACGTAGAAGCGAATCGCTTCCAGCGCGTTTACGCTCATCAGGCAGACGTAGAGTTTTTTCTTCAGCTCGCGCAGGTTCACGGTGATGGTTTTACCGTTGACGGTGTGCGTGCCTTCGCCCAGCAGATGCCAGTAGCTGGTCATCTCAATCAGCTCATCGTAATAGCCGGAAATGCCTTCCGCACGTTTTTGAATCTGCTCGTTGGTGACGATGTCATCAAATACAATCGCCGGATCGTTAACGATATTACGGATGATATGGGTATAAGAACGGGAGTGAATCGTTTCAGAAAACGCCCAAGTTTCAACCCAGGTTTCCAGCTCTGGAATGGAGATAAGCGGCAGCAGCGCAACGTTCGGGCTGCGTCCCTGAATGGAGTCCAACAGGGTTTGGTATTTCAGGTTGCTGATGAAGATATGCTTTTCGTGTTCCGGCAGCGCTTGATAGTCAATACGGTCGCGGGATACGTCAACTTCTTCTGGGCGCCAGAAGAAGGAGAGCTGTTTTTCAATCAGCTTTTCAAAGATGTCATATTTCTGCTGGTCGTAGCGTGCCACGTTAACCGGCTGGCCAAAGAACATCGGCTCTTTGAGCTGATCGTTTTTCGTCTGTGAAAAAGTGGTATATGCCATGAATGTGAGTCCTGTGTGGCGTGTAATGCCTGATGGCGCTGCGCTTATCCAGCCTACAAACGTTGACGTCGTAGGCCGGATAAGACAGTTACGCCGCCATCCGGCAACACAATATTAGATCTTACATGCGCCGCTTTCGCAGCCGTCGTCTTGAATAGACGGAACCAGATCGTCCTGTGCATCTTCCGCACCATCGCGGGTGTTTTGATAGTACAGGGTCTTCACGCCAAATTTATAGGCTGTGAGCAAGTCTTTCAGCAACTGTTGCATCGGCACTTTTCCTGATGGGAAACGTGTCGGGTCATAGTTGGTGTTAGCCGAGATCGACTGGTCAATAAACTTCTGCATGATGCCGACCAGTTGCAGGTAACCGTCGTTATTCGGCATTTCCCACAGCAGTTCGTAAGCGTCTTTCAGGTGTTCGTAGTCTGGAACAACCTGGCGCAGAATACCGTCTTTCGATGCTTTAATGCTCACATAGCCGCGTGGCGGCTCAATGCCGTTAGTGG
>JBOFJM010000558.1:0-3636 GCA_051656825.1 Kluyvera sp. | reverse complement strand
GCCGGGTTGATAAGCGGCCCCAGTACGTTAAACAACGTGCGGGTTTTCAACTGCTGGCGTACGGGCATCGCATGGCGGAAACCGGTGTGATATTTCGGTGCAAACAAGAAGCACACGCCCAGTTCATCCAACGCCTGACGAGATTTATCGGCGTTCATGTCGAGATTAATGCCAAAAGCTGCCAGCAGGTCGGATGAACCTGATTTACTCGATACGCTGCGGTTGCCGTGTTTTGCCACTTTCAAACCACAGGCGGCGGCGACGAATGCGCTGGCGGTGGAAATATTAATGCTGTTGCTGCCGTCGCCGCCCGTGCCGACGATATCGGCAAATGGATAATCCGGGCGCGGGAATGGCGCGGCGTTTTCCAGCAGTGCGGTGGCGGCTCCGGCTATCTCATTCGGGCTTTCACCGCGAATTTTCATACTCACCAGCGCGGCGGCTAACTGTTCCGGCTTCACTTCACCGCGTACCACGGCAGAGAACAACTGATGGCTTTCTTGCTGGCTCAGGGTTTCAGCCTGGTACAGTTTTTCGAGGATCGGTTGCAGCGTATTGCTCTGCTCCAGCTTCTGCAACGCCCAGGCCAGCGTTTGCTCCAGCAGGCGCGCGCCCTGAGTGGTGAGAATGGATTCCGGGTGGAACTGGAAACCACACACCCGATCCGCATCGTGACGTACCGCCATCACCATGCCGTTGAAATGCGCGTTAATCGTTAAACCCGCCGGAATATTGCTGCCAACCAACGAGTGGTAGCGGGCGACCGGTAGCGGGTTGCTTAACCCGTCGAACATTGCCTGGCCATCGTGCTCAATACTGGAGGCTTTGCCGTGGAGGATTTCACCGGCCTGGCCGACGTAGCCGCCATAGGCCTCGACAATCGCCTGATGTCCCAGACAGATGCCGATAATCGGCAGTTTGCCGCGCATACGCGTCAGCAGTTCCGGCATACAGCCTGCTTCGGACGGCGCGCCAGGGCCTGGTGAGAGCATCAACACCGGGTTATCCATCGTGCCCAGACGGTCAATTAAGGTCTGGGCCGGAACGTGATTACGGTAAATCACCACGTTGTGCCCGCTCGCGCGTAGCTGATCTGCCAGGTTGTAAGTAAAAGAGTCGATATTATCGAGCAGCAGAATGTCAGCCATTAGAAAATCTCCTGTGCATGATGAGCAGTGGCGATGGCGCGCAGAACCGCACGCGCTTTGTTGCGGGTTTCATCGGCTTCAGACTGCGGTACGGAATCCAGTACCACGCCTGCGCCAGCCTGCACGGTGGCAATACCGTTTTCAACAAACGCGGAACGGATAACGATGCAGGTGTCGAGGTCGCCGTGGGCGGTGAAGTAGCCCACCGCACCGCCGTAGCTACCGCGACGCTTGCCTTCAGCGGCGGCGATAAGCTGCATGGCGCGAACTTTCGGCGCACCGCTCAGCGTGCCCATATTCATGCACGCGCGGTAGGCGTGTAGCACATCGAGATCGTTACGCAGCTCGCCCACCACTCGGGAAACGAGGTGCATCACGAAAGAGTAACGGTCAACTTTGGTTAAATCCGCCACGTAGCGGCTGCCCGGCGTGCAGATTCGCGCCAGGTCATTACGCGCCAGATCGACCAGCATCAAATGTTCGGAAAGCTCTTTATGGTCAGTGCGCATTTCCAGCTCAATGCGGCTGTCGAGGTCGCGATCCAGCGATCCATCTGCGCGACGGCCACGCGGACGAGTCCCGGCAATCGGGTAAATTTCAATTTGGCGGTTGGTGGCATCGTACTTCAGCGAGCTTTCCGGCGACGCGCCGAACAGGGTGAAGTCGTTATCCTGCATAAAAAACATGTACGGGCTTGGGTTGCTCTTTTTCAGCACGTCATAGGCCGCTAACGGCGACGGGCAGGGCAGTGAGAAACGGCGCGATGGCACAACCTGGAAAATTTCACCCGCGCGAATCTCTTTTTGCATTTTGCGCACCACATCGCCGAACTCTTCATCGCTCTGGTTGCACTCGCAGCGCATCTCTTTGATGGTGCGCACCGGCAGCGCCATCGGCGGCTCGTTCAACTGTTGGCGAAGCTGGGCAATACGTTGCAGCAGGCGCTCTTTTTCCGCGTCGGACGAGGTAAACAGGCTGGCCTGAATGCGGGTGCTTTTCGCTTGATGGTCGATAACCAGCAGCGTTTCTGCCAGATAGAAGCAGTAATCCGGGCAAGCGGTGTCGCTTTCTAACTGCGGTAAATCTTCAAAACCGGCGACCAGGTCATAGGCGAAAAGCCCACCAAAGAACATCGCTTCGCGTTCATTTTCTGGAACGATAACCAGCTCTTGCAGCAGGCGGAAGGCGTCGAACACCGACAGTGAGCACAGCCGCGCATCTTCATCCAGCAGATTACTGATCGCCGGGAAACGTAGCACACGGCGGGTTGGCTGGCGGTCATTTTCAACGCCAGAAGGCAGCGCGGCATCCAGCAGCGGCAGCAGCGATGCGCCGTTGTCAGAAAGCGCCTGAATAGTCACGGTGTTACCCAGCGCGGTAATGCGCAGTGCGCTATCGACCAGCAGCAGGCTTTTTAAATCATTTTTACTGTCGATATCTGCTGACTCAAGCAGCAACGTGGCCGGGCGCGCGCCGCACAGTTGGTGAAACAGTGCGGTTGGGTTTTCACGGTAAATAGCGTCACTGGTCAGAAGTTCGAGCGTAGGTTTTGGTGTTTGCATCGTTGTTCTCGCCTGTCCTGTATCATTTTTACTTAATAAAAAGCCCGCTCATTGGCGGGCTGGGTATCTGTTTGCATAATGCAGACGTGATGACTCCGCCCTAATGGGAAGTACGCCACCAACCGCCGTGCAGAACAATCATGTTACGTGTCATTTGCAGATACCTTTATTAAGTGAGCTTGCGTACTAGTTAACTGGTTCGTGAGTTCAAAGTCAACCCTTGATTTTAGAAATTGTCATAATGTCGTTATGATATGTCGCGAACCATTATGAGTAGCCCAACGGGAGCGGTCTTTGAGCGACACCAATTACGCAGTGATTTACGATCTCCATAGCCACACTATCGCCTCTGATGGCCATCTGACGCCGGAAGAGTTGGTACACCGCGCGGGGGAGATGCGAGTGGGAACGCTGGCCATTACCGACCACGATACGGTGGATGCCATTCCACGGGCACAGGCCGAAATCGCCCGCGCACAGTTGGCTTTACAACTCATTTCCGGCGTTGAAATCTCCACGCTCTGGGAAAACCACGAAATTCACATTGTCGGTCTGAATATCGACATCGATAACCCTGCGTTGACCGATTTCTTAGGCGCGCAGATTGAACGCCGCCAACAGCGCGGGCAGATGATTGCCGAGCGCCTGGAAAAGGCGAACATTCCCGGTGCATGGGAAGGGGCGCTGCGATTAGCAGGCGGAGGGGCAGTCACGCGCGGTCATTTCGCCCGTTTCCTGGTGGAGCAGGGTAAAGCCAATAATATAGGTGACGTGTTTAAAAAATATCTCGCGCGCGGGAAAACCGGATACGTTCCGCCGCAGTGGTGTACAATAAAGGAAGCTATTGATGTCATTCATCATTCGGGGGGCGTTGCTGTATTAGCCCATCCGGGGCGGTACGATTTGTCCGCCAAGTGGCTGAAAAG
>JBOFJM010000557.1:0-2800 GCA_051656825.1 Kluyvera sp. | reverse complement strand
CACTTGCAGCAGATTCCGTCGGCAATTCGTGGCAGCCTGGTATCAGACCTTATTGTCTATCTGGGTAGTATCGATTTTGTTATGTCAGACGTGGACCGCTAATTATGCACGAGAATCAACAACCACAAACCGAGGCTTTTGAGCTGAGTGCGG
The DNA here is from genome assembly GCA_051656825.1 of Kluyvera sp. Classification (GTDB taxonomy): domain Bacteria; phylum Pseudomonadota; class Gammaproteobacteria; order Enterobacterales; family Enterobacteriaceae; genus Kluyvera. Next base: position 2,647 of record JBOFJM010000557.1, on the reverse strand, counting down.
CAGAGCGTGAAGCCATTGAGCACGAGAAGCACCACTACGAAGACCCGCGTGCGGCGTCCATCGAAGCGCTGAAAATCGTTCAGAAACAGCGCGGCTGGGTGCCGGACGGGGCTATTTACGCGATTGCTGACGTGCTGGGTATTCCGGCAAGCGACGTTGAAGGCGTGGCGACGTTCTACAGCCAAATCTTCCGCCAGCCGGTTGGCCGCCACGTGATTCGCTACTGCGACAGCGTGGTATGCCACATTACCGGTTATCAGGGGATTCAGGCCGCGTTAGAGCAGAAGCTCAATATTAAACCAGGGCAGACGACTTTCGATGGCCGCTTTACGCTGCTGCCGACCTGCTGCCTGGGGAATTGTGACAAAGGGCCGAACATGATGATTGATGAGGATACTCACAGCCATCTGACCCCGGAAGCCATCCCTGAACTCCTGGAGCGGTATAAATGAAAAACGTTATCCGTACTCCCGAAACGCATCCGCTGACCTGGCGTCTGCGTGATGACAAACAGCCAGTTTGGCTGGACGAATACCGTAGCAAAAACGGCTACGAAGGCGCGCGTAAGGCGTTAACGGGGTTGTCCCCGGACGACATCGTGAATCAGGTAAAAGACGCGGGCCTGAAAGGGCGTGGCGGCGCAGGCTTTTCGACTGGCCTGAAGTGGAGCCTGATGCCGAAAGACGAGTCCATGAACATCCGTTACCTGCTGTGTAACGCCGATGAAATGGAACCGGGCACTTATAAAGACCGCCTGCTGATGGAACAACTGCCGCACTTGCTGGTGGAAGGCATGTTGATCTCCGCGTTTGCGCTGAAAGCGTACCGTGGCTACATCTTCCTGCGCGGTGAATATATCGAAGCGGCGGTGCATCTGCGTCGGGCGATTGCGGAAGCGACCGAAGCCGGTCTGCTCGGCAAAAACATTATGGGCACTGGCTTTGACTTTGAGCTGTTCGTGCACACTGGCGCGGGGCGCTATATCTGCGGTGAAGAAACCGCACTGATTAACTCCCTCGAAGGGCGTCGTGCTAACCCGCGTTCCAAGCCGCCATTCCCGGCGAGCTCTGGCGTCTGGGGCAAGCCAACCTGCGTTAACAACGTCGAAACCCTGTGCAACGTGCCAGCGATCCTCGCCAACGGCGTGGAGTGGTATCAGAACATTTCGAAGAGCAAAGATGCGGGCACGAAGCTGATGGGCTTCTCTGGCCGCGTGAAAAATCCGGGCCTGTGGGAATTACCGTTTGGCACGACCGCGCGTGAAATCCTCGAAGATTACGCCGGTGGGATGCGCGACGGCCTGAAATTCAAAGCCTGGCAACCGGGTGGCGCAGGGACGGACTTCCTGACCGAAGCGCACCTTGACCTGCCGATGGAATTTGAAAGCATCGGCAAAGCGGGTAGCCGTCTGGGTACGGCGCTGGCGATGGCAGTAGACCATGAAATTGGCATGGTCGGGCTGGTGCGTAACCTGGAAGAGTTCTTTGCTCGTGAGTCGTGCGGCTGGTGTACACCGTGTCGTGACGGCCTGCCGTGGAGCGTAAAAATTCTGCGTGCGCTGGAAAAAGGCGAAGGCCAGCCTGGGGATATCGAAACTCTTGAGCAACTGTGTCGATTCTTAGGCCCAGGCAAAACCTTCTGCGCACACGCGCCAGGTGCGGTAGAGCCGCTCCAGAGCGCGATTAAATATTTCCGCGAAGAATTCGAGGCTGGCATTAAGCAGCAGTTCAGCAATACCCATGCGATTCATGGGATTCAGCCGAACCTGCTTAAAGCGCGCTGGTAATTTTCGCCCCTTACCCTAACCCTCTCCTCTACGGGAGAGGGGATGAACCGAAGCAGGTTTCTCCCTCACCTTTTGGGGCGAGGGGCGGGGTGAAGGGAAAGATTTTCGATTAACGCTCAGTCTTTGACTGGGCCAACTGGAAGCATGCTAATGGCTACAATTCATGTAGACGGCAAAGAATATGAGGTTAACGGGGCGGACAACCTGCTACAGGCATGTCTCTCCCTCGGCCTTGATATTCCCTATTTTTGCTGGCATCCGGCGCTCGGGAGCGTCGGTGCTTGCCGCCAGTGTGCGGTGAAGCAATATCAAAACGCGGAAGACACGCGTGGCCGCCTGGTGATGTCCTGTATGACACCGGCATCAGATGGCACTTTTATCTCAATCGACGACGCCGAAGCGAAGCAGTTCCGTGAAAGCGTGGTGGAGTGGTTGATGCTCAACCACCCGCACGACTGCCCAGTATGTGAAGAAGGCGGTAACTGCCATTTACAAGATATGACCGTCATGACGGGTCATAGCTTCCGTCGTTATCGTTTTACCAAACGTACCCACCGCAATCAGGATTTGGAGCCGTTCATCTCGCATGAAATGAACCGCTGCATCGCCTGCTACCGCTGCGTGCGTTACTACAAAGATTACGCCGACGGTACAGACCTGGGCGTTTATGGCGCGCACGATAACGTCTACTTTGGTCGCCCGGAAGATGGCACGCTGGAAAGCGAATTTTCCGGCAACTTGGTAGAAATCTGCCCGACCGGTGTTTTCACCGACAAAACGCACTCCGAGCGTTACAACCGTAAATGGGACATGCAGTTTGCGCCAAGCATCTGCCAGCAATGCTCGCTGGGTTGTAACACC
>JBOFJM010000556.1:0-1730 GCA_051656825.1 Kluyvera sp. | reverse complement strand
CCAGTACGCCGCTGTTGCCGTTGACTACAGGGTCAGAGTCGGCACGAATACCTTCCACCAGCCCCTGTTTTTGCAGCCAGTCGGACAGCGTTCCCGGCGTGCGGTTGCCAATCAGATAAGTAATCAGTTCGTCGGTTTTGCTGCGAAATTGCGCGGAGTTGTTATCAATACGGAACTCGACGCGCAGCACTTTGCGCGGTAGCGCAGGCACATAGTGGATAACAATCCCTTTTTGCGCATCAGTCACGATCGGGACGGTAATTTCCGGGCGTTTAATAGATTTATTCGGCACACGTCCGTAGGTTTGCGCGGCAATTTTTGCCAGTTCTGGCAGAGGTTTATTGCTGTAAATCACCGCTTTCATCAGATTGGCGGAATAGAACTTGTCACGAAATGCCAGCAAGGCGTCATACACCGGGCTGCCCGGCTTGTCGCTCAGCGTATCCAGATTGCCGCCGGAAAAACGCGCCCCCGGATGCGCTGGGTTGATGGTTTCCGCGCTGACCTGCGCCATACGCATCCCGTCGCGGCTGCGCGCCATCGTCAGCTCGGCGTTGACGGCATTGCGTTCACGGTCAACGTATTTTTTATCCAGCAATGGCGCCGCAATGGCGTCTGCCAGCCGGTCAACCGCCCCCTGCAAAGCATCGTTTTCAACTTCCAGATAGAAAGCCGTGCGATACGGTGCGGTGCTGGCATTGTGGCTGCCGCCGTGCATTTTTAAGAATTCAGCAAGGTTATCGGGCTGTGGGTAATTCTTTGAGCCCATCAGGGTCATGTGTTCGAGATAGTGCGCAAGGCCTGGATGGCTGTTCGGGTCTTCCAGCGAACCAACAGGAACCACCAGCGCCGACAACGATTTCACCGCCTGCGGATCAGAAACCAGCAGGACGACCATCTGGTTATCCAGCGTAATAGCCTGATACTGGCGGGGGTCTTTCTCGCTTTTGCGGATGGTTTCCTGGATAGGTTGCCATCCGGTGTTTGCCTGACCTACGGTCGCCCAAAAGGCGGTGACTAAAACAACAATACTCAACCAGATACTGCGGGGCATTCACGGACCTCATCATTAACAAGTACTGCACTGAACGAGTCAGCGTGTTTCTATGGCACATCAGTCCGTGACGCAGTAGGCATAGTAATTGAACAGCCTGACTTGCGCAATTTATATACAATTATTATGACTGATGAAAACGGAACACCGGCAGCAAATAGGGCGTTGTCTGCTCGATAATCGCCTCATATTGCGCAGGCTCAAGGCTGCGCCACAACCGCTGATACCAAACGTCGGCCCCTTCACCGCTGACCACCATATTGCCTTCATAGGCCTGCATAAACTTGCTGCGCGCTTTTTGCTGGCTGTCTTCGTCTTTTAAGATGGCATCATTTTCGGCATCGTAACAGGCTTTTATCCATGCACCGCCGCTCTCTGGTAAAAACAGCAGCGGCTCGCACATGCCCTGGCGGTATCCGTTAACAAGCTGTACCAACCAGGCTTTTGCTTCGTCGGCGTCAAGCGGTGGGAAGCACCACTCGCCGTCTTTACGCAGCAGCAACCGGCTTTCACCTTTACCGCCGCTAGCACAGTAGACAAGGTGTTCCAGCCAAAGTTGCATCCCTTGAGAAACGCTAAGCAAAGAGTGCCGCCAGCGCAGCAGACCGTTGTCCTGAACCTGCGGTAACCAGCCGGTGATGTTAACGCCGTCACAATCAAGGTCGATTTCCATGCT
>JBOFJM010000555.1:0-2954 GCA_051656825.1 Kluyvera sp. | reverse complement strand
CCCGGGTATTCCGGCTCATCTTCAACGGCAATAGTGTTCACGTAACCGCCGGTCGATGCGCCAGCAGCCACTTTCACCCCGCCTTTGCGGGCTTCAGAAAGGAGTTGGTCAATAAGATACTGAGCGCGCTCAACACCTTCTTCACGGATGACCGATTCGATCGCCTGTAGCCAGTCGCGAGTTTCGATCGGATCCACGTCATTTGGGAAACGTTCTGACATGGGGGTATTCCTTATCTATCTAGTACGTTGATTTATCTGGAACCTGTCCCATTGTGCTCTCGCAAAGAACACAATAAGACAGGTTCTGCGTTTAGTTGCTGCGCTCATTTATTGGCGCTTATCACACATCTTTCTGGTAAAACTGCTGCCAGAAAAAACTCAATCCTTTCTCTGCTGGAGGCGGCGTAACGAGCGCTCACGGCGGCTCTGTTCACGGCTTCTGTCCAACAAAATTTCTTCGATAAACGCCAGGTGGCGATGTGACGCTTCACGCGCCTGTTCAGGCTCACCGGCGATAATCGCTTCAAAAATACGGGTACGATGATTGCTGACCAGCGGGAGCATCTCCCGGCGGGCGTACAGCAGTTCAAAGTTTTGGCGAACGTTTTGCGCCAGCATAGGTTCCATACAACGTAGCAGATGTAAGAGAACCACATTATGTGCCGCTTCGGTGACAGCAATTTGATACTGAAGGACGGCATCAGACTCAGCGTCGAGGTCGCCTGATTCTTGAGCCCGTTCAATGGCCTGATGCAGCTCGCGAATACGTACGCGGTCTTCATCAGTACAGCGCAGTGCCGCGTAATAAGCCGCGATACCTTCCAGCGCGTGGCGGGTCTCAAGCAGATCAAACTGAGATTCAGGGTGGTCGGACAAAAGCTCAACCAGCGGATCGCTGAAGCTCTGCCAAAGGCTGCTTTGAACAAAAGTCCCGCCGCCCTGGCGACGAAGCAGAAGCCCCTTAGCTTCAAGGCGTTGAATCGCCTCACGCAGCGAAGGGCGAGAAACGTCGAACTGTTTTGCCAGTTCGCGTTCAGGTGGAAGTTTTTCGCCGGGGCGCAATGTCCCCTCAAGAATCAAAAACTCCAACTGCTGCTCAATCACATCGGATAATTTTGGTTGGCGGATTTTGCTGTAGGCCATAGTTCCCTGTCTCTGCCATTAGCCCGTAGTCAATTGGTCTTACCAATTTCAAGTTCGTAGCGCTAAAGTAACAAAGTATTCACCTTGTGTCCATAAAGGTTTTGATTGAAATCAGTAAACCGGGTGTTTTTTAACAACATTACAGAAGTAACGTTTCAGAAATGTAACTTTACTCAAAAACCAGCTTTACCTATAAAGAAGTACAATTAACGTAATCAGAACAAAAATAAGCACACTGAACCGTTTCAACTCAATAAATACTGAATATTAAATCGACAATAACGATTAATAATTCATATTCCTCGTAATGTAAGATTTGCATTCTTGCGTGATAACTGTCGGCTTTTTACCCAACCCTTCATCAGCCCTTCATAAAGCAGGTGCATTCCGCATCGCTTACCACTATTCTTCTGATGACGAAAGAGCTTAGCCTCTTTTTAAGAAATGCATTTTGTAAATAAAACAATACAGAAAACGGAATTTCTTAATTACATACGCACAACAGCGTCACCATAATAACCATATACGAGGTTTCACAATGGAAGGTCAACAGCAAGGCTCCCAGCTTAAGCGCGGCCTTAAGAACCGCCATATACAGCTGATTGCGCTGGGCGGCGCTATCGGCACAGGCCTGTTTCTCGGCAGCGCCTCTGTTATTCAATCCGCCGGGCCGGGCATTATTTTGGGCTATGCCATCGCCGGTTTTATTGCCTTTCTGATAATGCGCCAGTTGGGTGAAATGGTCGTCGAGGAGCCGGTAGCTGGCTCTTTCAGCCACTTTGCTTATAAGTACTGGGGGAACTTTGCGGGCTTCGCATCGGGCTGGAACTACTGGGTGCTGTACGTTCTGGTTGCCATGGCTGAACTGACTGCCGTCGGAAAATATGTGCAGTTCTGGTATCCAGAGATCCCAACCTGGGCATCCGCAGCCGTTTTCTTTATCGCCATTAACGCCATCAACCTGACCAACGTTAAGGTGTTCGGCGAGATGGAGTTCTGGTTTGCGATAATCAAAGTTATCGCCGTGATTGCGATGATTTTGTTTGGCGCCTGGCTGCTGTTCAGCGACTCCGCAGGCCCACAGGCCACCGTGCGTAACCTGTGGGAACAAGGCGGCTTCCTGCCAAACGGCTGGACGGGCCTGGTCATGATGATGGCGATTATTATGTTCTCCTTCGGCGGCCTCGAACTGGTGGGGATCACCGCCGCAGAAGCCGATAACCCGGAGCAAAGCATCCCAAAAGCCACCAACCAGGTTATCTACCGCATCCTGATTTTCTATGTCGGCTCACTGGCGGTACTGCTTTCCCTGATGCCGTGGACACGCGTCACCGCCGACACCAGCCCGTTCGTGCTGATTTTCCATGAACTCGGCGACTCTTTTGTCGCTAACGCGCTGAATATCGTGGTACTGACGGCAGCACTGTCGGTCTACAACAGTTGCGTATACTGCAACAGCCGTATGCTGTTTGGTCTGGCTCAGCAGGGCAATGCGCCAAAAGCGCTGCTTAATGTCGATAAACGTGGCGTGCCGGTTAACACCATTCTGGTCTCGGCGCTGGTTACTGCGCTGTGCGTGCTGATTAACTATCTGGCTCCTGAGTCAGCCTTCGGCCTGCTGATGGCGCTGGTGGTTTCTGCGCTGGTTATCAACTGGGCGATGATTAGCCTTGCGCATATCAAGTTCCGCAAAGCTAAACAGCAACAGGGCGTAACGACTCGCTTCCCCGCGCTGTTCTATCCGCTGGGTAACTGGGTGTGCCTGGTATTTATGGCGGCGGTGCTGGTCATTATGGTGATGACGCCGGG
>JBOFJM010000554.1:0-8287 GCA_051656825.1 Kluyvera sp. | reverse complement strand
CGAACTATCCGCGCGACCCGCAGCAGGTCTATGGCTGGCTGGAAGAGAGCGGCTGGCAAATTAACGGGAAAACCGGTGTGCGAGTGTTTCATGACTATTTGCGCGATAAACACAAGCAGCAGGACGGCTATGAACTTCTGCTGGAGCTTGAAATGCGCTACTGCCGTCAGGAACCGTATATCAGCCTGGGGCGCTATATTCATGTCACCGCGCGTAGGCCGCAGACAGAAACAAGGATAAACGATGAGTGAATTTTCCCAGACAGTCCCCGAACTGGTTGCCTGGGCCAGGAAAAATGATTTCGCCATCTCGCTACCCGTCGATAGGCTCTCATTTCTGCTGGCCATCGCAACGCTGAACGGCGAGCGGCTGGAAGGTGAAATGACGGAAGGCGAGCTGGTGGATGCGTTCCGTCACGTCAGTGATGCGTTTGAGCAAACCAGTGAAACCATCGGTACGCGTGCTAACAACGCCATTAATGACCTGGTTCGCCAACGTCTGCTGAACCGCTTTACCAGCGAAATCACAGAAGGGAACGCCATTTATCGTCTGACGCCGCTGGGTATCGGCATCACCGATTACTATATTCGTCAGCGCGAATTTTCCACGCTGCGTTTGTCGATGCAGCTATCGATTGTGGCAAGCGAGCTGAAAAGGGCTGCCGATTCAGCAGATGAAGGTGGCGACGAGTTCCACTGGCATCGCAACGTTTACGCGCCGCTGAAGTATTCGGTTGCTGAAATTTTTGACAGTATCGATCTGACGCAGCGCATTATGGATGAGCAGCAGCAGTCGGTAAAAGATGATATCGCTCAGCTATTGAATAAAGACTGGCGCGCGGCGATTTCCAGCTGTGAGCTGCTGCTATCGGAAACCTCCGGCACGCTGCGTGAGCTACAGGATACGCTGGATGCTGCGGGCGATAAGCTGCAAGCCAACCTGCTGCGTATTCAGGATGCGACGCTGAGCCATAACGATTTGCACTTTGTCGATCGACTGGTATTTGATTTACAAAGTAAACTCGACCGCATCGTCAGTTGGGGCCAACAGGCGATTGACCTGTGGATCGGCTACGATCGCCACGTGCATAAATTTATCCGTACCGCTATCGATATGGATAAAAATCGCGTCTTTGCTCAGCGTTTGCGCCAGTCTGTGCAATCTTATTTCGATGCGCCGTGGGCGTTAACCCATGCCAGCGCCGATCGTCTGCTGGATATGCGTGACGAAGAGATGACGCTGCGCGATGAAGAGGTCACCGGCGAACTGCCTGCCGACCTTGAATACGAAGAATTTAACGAAATACGCGAACAGCTCGCTGCGCTGATAGAAGAACAGTTAGCCATTTATAAAACCAAACAACTGCCGCTGGATCTTGGTCTGGTGGTCAAAGAGTACCTGGCCCAATATCCGCGCGCGCGTCACTTTGACGTCGCGAGAATCGTTGTGGACCAGGCGGTACGTTTGGGCGTAGCGCAAGCAGATTTCACCGGACTGCCGGCAAAATGGCAGTCGATTAATGATTACGGAGCCAAGGTACAGGCGCATGTCATCGACAAATATTGAACAAGTGATGCCGGTTAAACTGGCACAGGCCCTGGCCAACCCCCTTTTCCCTGCGCTGGATAGCGCGCTGCGTGCTGGCCGTCACATTGGTCTGGACGAGCTGGATAACCACGCATTTTTGATGGATTTCCAGGAGTATCTGGAAGAGTTTTATACCCGCTATAACGTTGAACTGATTCGCGCGCCGGAAGGTTTTTTCTACCTGCGCCCGCGTTCCACCACGTTGATTCCGCGTTCGGTGCTTTCTGAGCTGGATATGATGGTCGGCAAAATTCTCTGCTACCTCTACCTAAGCCCAGAACGCCTGGCTAACGAAGGCATTTTTACCCAGCAGGAACTGTACGATGAGCTGCTGGCGCTGGCTGACGAAAGCAAACTGCTGAAGCTGGTTAATAACCGTTCCACCGGTTCTGACCTTGACCGGCAGAAATTGCAGGAGAAAGTGCGCTCCTCGCTCAACCGTCTGCGCCGTCTGGGAATGGTGTGGTTTATGGGCCATGACAGCAGTAAGTTCCGTATCACCGAATCGGTCTTCCGCTTTGGTGCCGACGTCCGTTCTGGCGATGATCCGCGCGAAGCACAGCTGCGCATGATCCGCGATGGCGAAGCGATGGCGATTGAAAACCATCTGCAACTCAATGATGAGAACGACGACAATCAGCACGATAGCGGGGAGGAAGAATAATGATCGATCGCGGTAAATTTCGTTCGCTAACGCTGATTAACTGGAACGGGTTCTTTGCCCGTACCTTTGATCTTGATGAATTAGTGACCACGCTGTCGGGCGGTAACGGGGCGGGTAAATCCACCACCATGGCGGCGTTCGTCACGGCGCTGATCCCAGATTTAACCCTGCTGCACTTTCGTAACACCACCGAAGCCGGTGCGACCAGCGGCTCGCGTGATAAAGGCCTGCACGGTAAGCTGAAAGCCGGTGTCTGTTATTCGGTGCTTGACGTGATGAACTCGCGTCACCAGCGCGTGGTGGTTGGCGTTCGTCTGCAACAAGTCGCCGGGCGTGACCGTAAAGTTGACATCAAACCGTTCGCAATCCAGGGGCTGCCAACGTCCATACAGCCGACCCAGCTACTGACCGAAACGCTCAACGAGCGCCAGGCGCGCGTGCTGACGCTGCAAGAGCTGAAAGATAAACTGGAAACCATTGAAGGCGTACAGTTTAAGCAGTTTAACTCGATTACCGATTACCACTCGCTGATGTTCGATTTGGGCATTGTGGCGCGCCGTCTGCGCTCAGCGTCCGATCGCAGCAAATTCTATCGCCTGATTGAAGCCTCGCTGTACGGTGGTATTTCCAGCGCCATCACCCGCTCGCTGCGCGACTACCTGTTGCCGGAAAACAGCGGCGTGCGTAAAGCCTTCCAGGATATGGAAGCGGCACTGCGTGAAAACCGCATGACGCTAGAAGCGATTCGCGTCACGCAGTCTGACCGTGACCTGTTTAAGCACCTGATTTCAGAAGCGACCGACTACGTAGCGGCGGACTATATGCGCCACGCCAACGAGCGTCGAGTGCATCTGGACAAAGCTCTCGAATACCGTCGCGAGCTGTTTACCTCGCGCGCCCAGCTTGCCGCAGAGCAGTTCAAACACGTCGAAATGGCGCGTGAACTGCAAGAGCACAACGGCGCAGAAGGGGATCTGGAGGCCGATCACCAGGCCGCCAGCGACCACCTGAATCTGGTGCAAACAGCGCTGCGTCAGCAAGAAAAAATCGAACGCTATGAAGCGGATCTCGACGAGTTGCAAATTCGTCTGGAAGAACAAAACGAAGTGGTGGCAGAAGCCGCCGAACAGCAGGAAGAAAACGAAGCCCGTGCCGAAGCGGCCGAGCTGGAAGTGGATGAGCTGAAAAGCCAACTGGCGGATTACCAGCAGGCACTGGACGTACAGCAGACGCGCGCCATTCAGTACACCCAGGCGTTGCAAGCGTTACAACGCGCCAAAGAGCTGTGTCATCTGCCGGATTTAACCCCGGACAGCGCCGCCGAATGGCTGGAAACCTTCCAGGCAAAAGAGCAGGAAGCGACGGAAAAACTGCTCTCGCTTGAACAAAAAATGAGCGTTGCGCAGACTGCGCACAGCCAGTTTGAACAGGCCTACCAGATTGTGGTGGCGATCAACGGCCCGCTGGCGCGTAACGAAGCCTGGGATGTGGCGCGTGAATTGCTGCGCGATGGCGTTAACCAGCGCCATCTGGCTGAGCAAGCGCAGCCGCTGCGCAGCCGTTTAAACGAGCTGGAACAGCGTCTGCGTGAGCAGCAGGAGGCTGAGCGTCTGCTGGCTGAGTTCTGCAAACGTCAGGGCAAACAGTACGATATCGACGAACTTGAAACGCTGCACCACGAGCTGGAAGCACGCATTGCCGCCTTGAGCGACTGCGTTAGCGACGCACGCCAACAGCGCATGGCGCTGCGTCAGGAGCAGGAACAACTGCAATCGCGCATCTCCGCGCTGATGCACCGCGCACCGGTTTGGCTGGCGGCGCAAAACAGCCTCAGCCAACTGTGCGAGCAGAGCGGTGAGCAGTTTGAGTCCAGCCAGGACGTAACCGAGTACCTGCAACAACTGCTGGAGCGCGAGCGCGAAGCCATCGTTGAGCGCGATGAAGTGGGCGCACGTAAGCGCGCGGTTGATGAGGAAATCGAACGTCTCAGCCAGCCTGGCGGTTCGGAAGACCCGCGCCTTAACGCGCTGGCGGAACGTTTTGGCGGCGTGCTGCTGTCTGAAATTTACGATGACGTTAGCCTGGATGATGCTCCGTACTTCTCCGCGCTGTATGGCCCGTCACGTCACGCCATTGTCGTACCGGATCTCTCGCAGATCGCCGAATACCTCGAAGGTTTGGAAGATTGCCCGGAAGATCTCTACCTGATCGAGGGGGACCCGCAGTCCTTCGACGACAGCGTATTTAACGTCGATGAGCTGGAAAAAGCGGTGGTGGTGAAAACCTCCGATCGCCAGTGGCGTTATTCGCGCTTCCCGACGCTGCCGCTGTTTGGCCGCGCCGCGCGTGAAAGCCGCATTGAAAGCCTGCACGCCGAGCGTGAAGTGCTGTCCGAGCGTTTCGCTACGCTGTCGTTTGACGTACAGAAAACCCAGCGTCTGCATCAAGCATTCAGCCGCTTTATCGGTAGCCATTTGTCAGTGGCCTTTGACGATGACCCGGAAGCCGAAATTCGCAAACTGAATGGTCGTCGTAATGAGCTGGAGCGCGCGCTCAGTAGCCACGAAAACGACAATCAGCAACAGCAAGTTCAGTTTGAGCAGGCGAAAGAGGGCGTTGCGATGCTCAACCGCCTGCTGCCTCGCCTCAGCCTGCTGGCGGATGAAACGCTGGCCGACCGCGTGGATGAAATCCAGGAGCGTTTGGACGAAGCGCAGGAAGCCGCGCGCTTTATCCAGCAACACGGTAATCAACTGGCAAAACTGGAGCCGATGGTTTCCGTTCTGCAAAGCGACCCGGAACAGTTTGAACAACTGAAAGAAGATTACGCCTGGTCACAGCAGGTGCAGCGTGACGCACGTCAGCAGGCTTTTGCCCTGACAGAAGTGGTACAGCGCCGCGCTCACTTTGGTTATTCCGACTCGGCTGACATGCTGAGTGGCAACAGTGACCTGAATGAAAAACTGCGCCAGCGCCTGGCACAGGCAGAAAGCGAACGTAGCCGCGCGCGTGATGCCATGCGTACTCACGCTGCGCAGGTGAGCCAGTACAGCCAAGTGCTGGCGTCGCTGAAAAGCTCGTATGACACCAAAAAAGAGCTGCTCAACGACCTGTATAAAGAGCTGAAGGATATCGGTGTGCGCGCCGATGCCGGGGCTGAAGAGCGTGCGCGTGCGCGTCGTGACGAACTCCATGCGCAGCTCAGCAATAACCGTGCGCGTCGTAACCAGTTAGAAAAAGCGCTGACCTTCTGTGAAGCGGAGATGGATAACCTGACCCGTAAGCTGCGCAAGCTGGAGCGTGATTATCTGGAAATGCGCGAGCAGGTGGTGAATGCGAAAGCCGGTTGGTGTGCGGTAATACGCCTGGTGAAAGACAACAACGTCGAACGCCGTCTGCATCGTCGCGAGCTGGCTTATCTCTCCGCTGACGATTTGCGTTCAATGTCGGATAAAGCGTTGGGTGCGCTGCGTCTGGCGGTGGCGGACAACGAACACCTGCGCGACGTGCTGCGTATGTCGGAAGATCCGAAACGCCCTGAGCGCAAAATTCAGTTCTTTGTTGCCGTTTATCAGCACCTGCGCGAACGTATCCGCCAGGATATTATCCGCACCGATGACCCGGTTGAAGCCATCGAACAGATGGAAATCGAGCTGAGCCGTCTGACCGAAGAGCTGACCAACCGTGAACAGAAACTGGCGATCAGCTCACGCAGCGTGGCGAATATTATTCGCAAGACCATTCAGCGCGAACAGAACCGTATTCGCCAACTGAACCAGGGGCTGCAAAACGTGTCGTTTGGTCAGGTGAACAGCGTGCGCCTGAACGTCAACGTGCGTGAGACGCACTCAATGCTGCTGGATGTGCTGTCTGAACAACACGAACAGCATCAGGATTTGTTCAACAGCAACCGTCTGACCTTCTCGGAAGCGCTGGCGAAACTGTACTCGCGTCTCAATCCGCAAATCGATATGGGGCAGCGTACGCCACAAACCATCGGTGAAGAACTGCTGGACTACCGTAGCTATCTGGAGATGGAAGTGGAGGTTAACCGTGGTTCTGACGGTTGGCTGCGCGCAGAATCTGGGGCACTTTCGACCGGTGAAGCTATCGGTACGGGGATGTCGATTCTGGTCATGGTCGTTCAGAGCTGGGAAGATGAAGCGCGTCGCCTGCGCGGCAAGGACTTGTCGCCGTGCCGTCTGCTGTTCCTCGATGAAGCGGCCCGTCTGGATGCGCGCTCCATCGCTACGCTGTTCGAGCTGTGCGAACGACTGGAGATGCAGTTGATTATCGCAGCACCAGAAAACATCAGCCCAGAGAAAGGCACAACCTATAAACTGGTGCGTAAAGTGGTGAACAACCATGAACACGTACATGTTGTTGGTCTGCGCGGTTTTGCGGCACAGCTACCGGAGACATTACCGGGCACTGCCGATGCCTCTTAGGGGCGATAAATCAGGCCAAATAGTGACCTGATCCCCAGAAAAGTCCGAATACGCAACCCAAGGCGGCAGCAATGCCGCCTTTTTTGATCCTCATTTGTTTGCCAGCACGTTATTATCTTTAGACTTCTTTACATTTGAACGGGCAAAAAAGTTTTTGTCTTTATATACTGAAGATAAGCCCACGTTACGGGTATTCGTATATTTAACAGGGGGCAAGGGATGTTGCTGAAAAATGAAAATGGTCGTCGGTTGTCAGCCATAAGTTTGTGCCTGGCAATGACGTTTGCTCCACTGTTTACTGCCTTTGCGGATGAGCCTGAACTGGTTCCTTCTGACGGCACTGCAACGCCAGCTGAACAATCGTCGGTGCTTTTGCATTCCGGGGCGCAGTCTCCGGTGATGGCGACTTTTGTTGGCACTCAGCCGCTGGCTGAAGGGGCGGCAGCGAAAAGCCGCGCCGATATTGAGGCCGTATTGCCTGCTGGCTACAAACCTGTTTATCTCAACCCTTTGGTGACGCTGTATGCCGCCAGAGGGATGAAACCGATGTGGGAAAACCGTGAAGCAGTGCGCGCTTTCCAACAGCAGTTGGCCGAAGTGGCGATTGCCGGTTTTCAACCACAGTTTACCCAATGGGTAGAACTGCTCACCAATCCTAACGTTAGCGGCATGGCGCGTGATGTGGTGCTGTCTGACGCTCTGATGGGCTATTTGCATTTCATCAGCGGGATCCCCGTTCAGGGCAACCGTTGGCTGTACAGCGCCAAACCTTATACGTTGGGCACGCCGCCGTTGTCGGTGATTAACCAATGGCAGTTGGCGCTTGATAGCGGCATGTTAGTGCCGTTTGTTACCGCTCTGTCGCCGCAGCACCCGCAGTACGCTGCGATGCATCAAGCATTGTTAGCGCTGGTGGGGGATTCACGTCCGTGGCCCAAGCTAACGTCAACGGCATCGTTACGTCCGGGCCAATGGAGTAATGATGTCCCGGCGTTGCGTGAAATTTTACAGCGCAACGGCATGTTGGATAATAGCCCGGACATTCCTCTGCCTGGTGACAATGTTGGTAGCAGCAAGAAAGCGGTGAAAAGTGGGCCTGCCGCCTATGACCGTCAATTGGTCGAGGCCGTGAAACGTTTCCAGACGGCACAAGGGCTAGGGGCTGACGGCGTTATCGGAGCATCCACGCGAGACTGGCTCAATGTGTCATCCGCCGAGCGCGCGGGAGTGCTGGCGCTGAACATCCAACGTTTGCGCCTGCTGCCGGGGAAACTCTCCACCGGTATTATGGTTAACATTCCGGCTTACTCGCTGGTGTATTATCTTAATGGCAGCGAAGTGCTGGCCTCGCGAGTGATTGTTGGCCGACCAGACCGTAAAACGCCGATGATGAGCAGTGCACTGAATAACGTGGTGGTTAACCCGCCGTGGAATGTGCCGCCGACGCTGGCGCGTAACGATATTCTGCCGAAACTGCGTAACGACCCGGGGTATCTCGAACGCCACAATTATACTGTGATGCGTGGCTGGAGTAGCAAAGAGGCGATTGATCCGTGGCAGGTTGATTGGTCAACGATTACCCCGTCCA
>JBOFJM010000553.1:0-1714 GCA_051656825.1 Kluyvera sp. | reverse complement strand
AGGGCCGATATAGCTCAGTTGGTAGAGCAGCGCATTCGTAATGCGAAGGTCGTAGGTTCGACTCCTATTATCGGCACCATAAAAATCAATAAGTTACATCAGCCTCTCTTATTAAAATCTTCTCATTTTTCCTCTCGCGTACTTACTGGCGTACTTGTTTAACACGCTATGGTTGTCTATGAGCGCGCTAGCCCTGAATGTGTTGTCGCGGCTATGAAGATAAATGCGGTCAGTTAATAAACAGTGGATTATGCAGATTGAGGAAATACCACCGAGTGGTGCCTGGGTTGTACGCGGCGGGTAATGGTGCGATTAACAAACCGCGTATTTTGCTGGCATAAACATTCAGGACTGCGCGAGTACCGGCCCTTTGGGTTTTCGGCCCTTTCCGGTAAGGCGCTGTTACCCTTAAAACCTTTAGGCCCTTTCCCTTTGTGGTGCAGCCAGCTTATTCAGGGATGTGTCATGAGAATTTGCGCCAGATATATTATCGCTGCCTGGATCTGCACCATCAAAACTGGCTCGCCCCCTGAACCCTATTCGGTACAGAGGGGGCATCAGAGATACCGCCGTCGTTACGGCTTAACGCTTTATTCTGCGCCAGTCATGAAAGCCGTTATTCCTCTTTCCAACTGTAGCCATACACCTGTTTCACCCAGCGCCCGTCGCCGTGGCCAAGATCCGTCGCGGTCAGCGCCAGTGATTCCTTTTCGCTGAATCCCTGCGCCAGATAATGGCGGATAGCATCCTGCGCCCACGCATAACGCAGCGAGTGCGGGAAAATTCGCCCGTCAGCCCGACTTTAGTCGCCTGTTTGTGCCAGTGATCCATCGCTGTTTTGAGATCAGGTTTGTCGAGCAGTCGGCCATTACGCTGTTCTGCGACAGGTAATGCCTTCTCCAGCGCCTGTCTGACTGCGCCAGCGTCCAGAATCGTCGTATAGCGCGGACGCCCACCTTTGGTGCCAAACACTACTTTCAGCCGGGTCTCCTCGCGCTCAATTGTCTTCAGCCACGTTTTCAGCGACTGCGAACTTTGTACCGCCTCCTGCGAACGCAGCCCCATCAGCCGCGCAATCTCCAGCGCTGCCGCCAGCCCAGCGTCCTGAGCGCGGGCCTTCTCCATCACCTGCTGATAATGCTCCGGCGTGATGGCGCGGCGCGTGCCGTTGCGCGAAGCGCCCGACAACCCCAGCGCCTTATTGGTCAGGCGCGGATGTTCTACCACCTGTCGGCGTCCCGCCTGTTTCAGCACAGAGCGCAGTGCCGCCATTTCGTTTTGCAGCATCCGCTGGCCGATATCCTGCTCCAGCCGGTCCTGGATGTAGCATTCAATATGCCGCACTTTGATCTGCTCCACCCGCTGGATCTGGATATTCAGCGCCCGCAAGTGCTCACTGAACCGCTTTGTAATATGTATGCGATCATCCACCGTTTTGAAGCTGCCGCCAGCCTTCTTCGCCAGTGCCTTCATTTCACTGCTTAATTTGCTCATCACTCCCCCTAACCAACAACAAAACAAACGGTCTCCGGCGTGTGCTTTTTGGCTGCGCCAGAACGATACCTTCACGCCGGAGTGGCAGCTTGTTGAGGTATAGGGAGTTTCAGACTGTACGCGGTACAGGCTGCCTGCATGAGCAGGAGTTCTCCGGGGCATCGTGCCCCCCTTGGTATCGATCTTTTACTCCTTTACTCTGGCCCCAAAGGGCATATCA
>JBOFJM010000552.1:0-10513 GCA_051656825.1 Kluyvera sp. | reverse complement strand
CTGGCACGCTCTCCTGGCTGTTTTTGCAGTTCGACGGCAGTGTGCCGTTCACCGAACTGGTGGATCAAGCCTGGCAACAAGGGCTGACGGAACCTGACCCACGCGTAGATCTCTCCGGTAAAGATGTGATGCGTAAACTGGTGATTCTGGCGCGTGAAGCGGGCTACGACATCGAACCGGATCAGGTACGCGTTGAATCTCTGGTTCCTGCGCACTGTGAAGCTGGCTCTATCGACCACTTCTTTGAAAATGGCGATGAGCTGAACGAGCAGATGATCCAGCGTCTGGAGGCGGCGCGGGAGATGGGCCTGGTGCTGCGCTACGTGGCGCGTTTCGATGCCAACGGTAAAGCGCGCGTCGGCGTGGAAGCCGTACGACCGGAGCACCCGCTGGCGTCACTGTTGCCGTGCGACAACGTGTTTGCTATCGAAAGCCGTTGGTATCGCGATAACCCGCTGGTTATTCGTGGGCCGGGGGCGGGTCGTGACGTGACCGCCGGGGCGATTCAGTCTGATATCAATCGCCTGGCGCAACTGCTGTAGTTTTTATTGCCGGATGGCGCTGCGCTTATCCGGCCTACCGTTAGTGCCTGGTTTTGTAGGCCGGATGCGAGAGCATCGCATCCGGTATATTTATCGCACGGCAAAAACTTCTTTGGCGGCGAATATCCCGTTCAAGGCGGCTGGGAACCCAGCGTAAACAGCCATTTGCATTATTACCTCAATAATTTCCTCTTGCGTTAAACCCACGTGCAGCGCGGCGGAAATATGCACCTTTAGCTGCGGTGTGGCGTTGCCCAGCGCGGTTAAGGCGGCGACGGTCGCAATTTCACGGCTGCGAAGATCCAACCCTGGGCGGGCGTAGATATCGCCAAACGGAAACTCGAGCAGGTAACGGGCGAAGTCCGGCGCGATATCTTTCAGGCTCTCAAGAACGGCGTCGCCGCTTTTGCCATCTACCTGTTGCAGCATTTTTTGACCGGTAATAAAACGTTCTGAATGCATTATCTATTCCTCGTTGGTGTGGTATATGCCGCGAGAATAGAGCACGCAGAGTGGCCTGGATAATACCGATTCTGTGATACCTTTTCGGTATGAGTACATCACCGTTACACTCTCTGGATATCCGCCTGCTACGCTATTTTTCCGTGGTGGCGGAAGAGAACAATATGCGCCGTGCGGCACAGCGACTGTATATGTCGCAGCCACCGCTCAGCCGCCATATCCACCAGCTTGAAGAACGGCTGGGAGCCACGCTTTTTGTCCGCCATACCAAAGGGTTAACGTTGACCGATGAGGGGCAACGGGTGCTGGAGATCGTTCGTCCACTGCTGGCGTTGCAGGATCAAACCTACACGGCGTTGAGCCAACTGGCGAATTCCGACGAGCGCGTGTTGCGCTTGGGGCTGACAACGGCGTTTGAGCAGGGGGTTTTTGCCGCGCTGGAAACGCGGCTTAGTGCGCAAGTTGATACCCTGCACATTGTACGTCACGGCTCGCCGGATCTGACTCGTCAGGTGCGGCGCGGTAAGCTGGATGCGGCGCTGGTGGCGCTACCGCTGGAGACTAACGGTCTTATCGTTATCCCTCTGGCCTGGCAGGAACCGCTGATTGCCGCGCTTCCGGCGCAATGGCCGGAGGCGCAAGAAGAGGCGCTGACCTTAAATCTACTCCGTGAGCGGCCGCTGTTCTGGTTTAAGCGCGAGCGAAGTCCGGCATTTTTCGACTACACGCATGGGTTTTTTCGCCGTGCTGGCTATGCGCCCCTGTGCATTGAAGAACCGTTGGAGCATGACGTGCTGTTGGCGCGCATCGCTCGCGGCGAAGGAGTGAGTCTGTTTCCGGCCTCGTTTGCCGCCATTCAGCGGCAGGGCGTGGTTTTCCGCCCCCTGAGCGACGTGACATTAAACGTTCAGTCCGGATTGGTGATGCTGGCGGAAAATGAAGCGCGGTTGCGCTGGCTGGCTGAGGCTGTTTAAGCCGACTCGCGGGCGACCAACCGCTGCTGGCGGATCAGGTTGCCTTCCTGGTCGCCCAAATAGGCAATATAACGATGCCCGCATTCAATCAGATAACGTGTTGCAAGGCTCGCCGCCTGCTGGTTATCACGCAGCACTCTTCTTTTACCGGTGATTGTGACCCCCCCCAACGGCAGTGGACACTGGCTAATTTGCGCCGGTAAGGTGTCGCGGTTGACGTCCGAAGCCAGATAAATGATACCCGCAACAAATTATGGGCTATACACCATCACGCGGAAAAATGCGGGTGCAATGATAGTCTTCTGAAGTTCGAAAACGGAGTCTTTACTGCGGTAAACCTTACGCTATAAAGCAATATGAACTTTTTTCATCTTCGCTGAAGATTACTCACTTTTTATGCCGATCTTTCTATTGACGCCCGTCGCCTTTTGCGGTGTTTTTACATCTAGACGTCTAAATGGATAGATGTTCACAACATAATAAATAATGACATGCGATTGAAGAGGTAAGGTATGAGCTTTTTTCACGCCAACCAGCGGGAAGCCCTGAATCAGAGTCTGGCCGAAGTGCAGGGGCAGATTAACGTTTCGTTCGAATTTTTCCCGCCGCGCACCAGTGAAATGGAGCAAACCCTATGGAACTCTATCGATCGCCTGAGCATCCTGAAACCGAAATTCGTCTCGGTCACTTACGGGGCTAACTCCGGTGAACGCGACCGCACACACAGCATTATCAAAGGCATTAAAGATCGTACCGGTCTGGAAGCTGTACCGCACTTGACCTGCATCGACGCCAGCCGTGATGAACTGCGCGCTATCGCTCAGGATTACTGGGATAACGGTATTCGCCATATTGTGGCGCTGCGCGGTGACCTGCCGCCGGGGAGCGGCAAGCCGGATATGTACGCCTCTGATCTGGTGGCATTACTGAAAGACGTGGCGGATTTTGACATCTCTGTCGCGGCTTACCCGGAAGTGCATCCAGAAGCGAAAAGCGCCCAGGCAGACCTGCTCAACCTGAAACGCAAAGTCGATGCCGGGGCCAACCGCGCCATCACACAGTTCTTCTTTGATGTCGAAAGTTACCTGCGTTTTCGTGACCGCTGCGTCTCTGCGGGCATTGATGTGGAAATTATTCCCGGCATCCTGCCGGTATCGAACTTCAAACAGGCGAAGAAATTTGCTGACATGACCAACGTGCGCATTCCTGCCTGGATGTCGCAAATGTTTAATGGTCTGGACGATGACGCTGAAACCCGCAAGCTGGTGGGCGCGAATATCGCGATGGACATGGTGAAAATTCTCAGTCGTGAAGGGGTGAAAGATTTCCACTTCTACACCCTGAACCGTGCGGAAATGAGCTACGCGATTTGCCACACGCTGGGCGTGCGCCCGGCGTAACGCGGCGCGGTTTTACCGGCTCGATTGGCGGGCCATCCCCATAAAAGCCCTGTTTATGCAGGGCTTCTGCGCAGTATAGTAACGGCTATCACACTACCGTTACGGACTTCTCATGACCACTCAAGGGAAAAGCAACCCGCTGGCTTTGGTCGGCCTATTCGCGTTGACCATTATCTGGAGCTATAGCTGGATTGCGATGAAACAGGTGACGCTTTATATCGGCGCATTTGATTTCACCGCGCTGCGCTGTATTGCGGGCGCACTGTTACTGTTTATCGTTCTGCTGCTGCGAGGCCGTGGTATGCGGCCAACGCCGCTGGGTTACACGCTGGCGATTGCGCTGCTGCAAACCTGCGGCATGATTGGCCTAGCGCAGTGGGCGCTGGTGAGCGGCGGGGCAGGTAAAGTCGCTATCCTCACTTACACCATGCCGTTTTGGGTGGTGATTATGGCGGCGCTGTTTTTAGGCGAACGGATGCGGCGGTTGCAGTACGCGGCTATCGCCGTGGCGGCGGGCGGCCTGTGTCTGGTATTGCAACCGTGGCAGCTCGACCTTTCCTCGATGAAAAGCGCACTGCTGGCGATCCTCTCCGGGGTTAGCTGGGGAGCCAGCGCGATTGTCGCCAAACGGATGTATCAGCGGCATCCCGGCCTTGATTTGCTGGCGCTGACCAGCTGGCAGATGTTGTACGCCGCAGGGGTGATGAGTGTGGTCGCGGTGCTGGTTCCCCAGCGCCCGATTGACTGGCAACCGGGTGTGTTTTGGGCGCTAGGCTACAGCGCGATTCTCGCCACCGCGCTGGCGTGGAGCCTGTGGCTGTACGTACTGCGTAACTTACCCGCCAGTATTGCTAGTCTGAGCACTTTAGCTGTGCCGGTGTTCGGCGTGCTGTTTTCGTGGTGGCTGTTGGGCGAAAACCCTGGCGTGCTGGAAGGTATCGGCATCGTGTTGATTATTTTTGCGCTGGCGATCGTTAGCCTTAAAAAACGCGCGCCTCAGGTACAGAGCACCCGCTAATCGCTAAGAAAGCCCTTATTTTTAAGGGTTTTCTTACCAATTCCCTCGCCCGATCACAGTCATTCAACCCTGTTTAATGTAAGGATAATATTGACCTGTGCAGAAATTCCTCTCTGACAAGGGAAAAACGAGAGGAATTAACTATCAAATCCGTGGGTCATTTCAGCTATAACTTATCAGCAGGGGTGTATATCTTAATGATAAATACTGTAAGGGAGCATTGTGAATGAGCACACCAGACGACATCCAAAATTCAGGTAAATGTCCTTTCCACCACGGTGGCAGCCACGACCAGAGCGCTGGCGCGGGCACCAGCAATAAAGATTGGTGGCCGAAGCAGCTTCGCGTCGATCTTCTTAATCAGCACTCCAATCGCTCCAACCCGCTGGGTGAAGACTTCGATTATCGCAAAGAATTCAGCAAATTAGATTACTCCGCGCTGAAGGGAGATATCCGCGCGTTGTTAACAGATTCGCAATCCTGGTGGCCTGCCGACTGGGGTAGCTATGTGGGACTGTTTATCCGCATGGCATGGCACGGCGCGGGAACCTACCGTTCAATGGATGGCCGTGGTGGCGCAGGGCGTGGTCAACAGCGCTTCGCACCGCTGAACTCCTGGCCGGATAACGTAAGCCTTGATAAGGCGCGCCGCCTGCTGTGGCCAATCAAACAAAAATACGGCCAGAAAATTTCCTGGGCCGATCTGTATATCCTTGCGGGGAACGTCGCGCTGGAAAACTCCGGCTTCCGTACCTTTGGCTTTGGCGCCGGTCGTGAAGATGTCTGGGAACCGGACTTAGACGTGAACTGGGGTGATGAGAAAGCCTGGTTGGCGCACCGTGATCCAGAAGCGTTGGCAGAACGTCCGCTGGCGGCAACCGAAATGGGTCTGATCTACGTCAACCCAGAAGGGCCGAACGCCAGCGGTGAACCGCTGTCAGCAGCGGCAGCGATTCGCGCAACCTTCGGCAACATGGGGATGAACGATGAAGAAACCGTCGCCCTGATTGCTGGTGGTCACACGCTGGGTAAAACCCACGGTGCTGGCCCGGCAACTCACGTTGGCCCAGATCCAGAAGCTGCGCCGATTGAAAATCAAGGCCTGGGCTGGAAAAGCGATTTTGGTACTGGCGTGGGGGCTGATGCCATCACTTCTGGTCTGGAAGTCGTGTGGACGCAGACGCCAACCCAGTGGAGCAACTATTTCTTCGAGAACCTGTTCAAATACGAATGGGTACAGACCCGCAGCCCGGCTGGCGCTATTCAGTTTGAAGCGGTAGACGCACCGGATCTGATTCCAGACCCGTTCGACCCGTCGAAAAAGCGCAAACCAACTATGCTGGTCACTGACCTGACGCTGCGTTTTGACCCAGAGTTCGAGAAAATTTCTCGTCGTTTCCTGAACGATCCGCAGGCCTTTAACGAAGCCTTTGCCCGTGCGTGGTTCAAACTGACCCACCGTGAT
Organism: Kluyvera sp.; assembly: GCA_051656825.1. GTDB lineage: Bacteria > Pseudomonadota > Gammaproteobacteria > Enterobacterales > Enterobacteriaceae > Kluyvera. The sequence continues at coordinate 4,652 of JBOFJM010000552.1, read as the reverse complement.
ATGGGGCCAAAAGCGCGTTATATCGGCCCAGAAGTTCCGAAAGAAGATCTGATTTGGCAAGATCCGCTGCCGCATCCGTTCTTCCATCCGACGGCTGAAGATATCGAAAGCCTGAAGGCGGAGATCGCGGCCTCTGGCCTCTCGGTCAGTGAGCTGGTTTCGGTGGCATGGGCTTCGGCTTCGACCTTCCGTGGCGGTGACAAACGCGGTGGGGCTAACGGTGCGCGCCTGGCGCTGGCTCCGCAGCGTAGCTGGGCAGTGAACGCCACAGCGGCGCGAGTTCTGCCGGTGCTGGAAGGCATTTATAAGTCGGCACACAAAGCATCGCTGGCCGATATTATCGTGCTGGCAGGTGTAGTGGGCGTAGAGCAAGCGGCGAAAGCGGCGGGCGTTAGCATTCAGGTTCCGTTCACTCCAGGCCGCGTTGATGCGCGCCAGGATCAGACGGATATCGAGATGTTTGAGCTGCTCAAACCGGTTGCCGATGGTTTCCGTAACTATCGCGGCGAAGCGAGCGAGGCGAGCACGGAATCCCTGCTGATTGATAAAGCACAACTGCTGACGCTGACTGCACCGGAACTGACGGTGTTGGTAGGCGGTATGCGTGTGCTGGGCGCAAACTTCGACGGCAGCCAGCACGGTGTCTTTACCGACAACGTTGGCGCGCTCAGCACTGACTTCTTCGTCAACCTGCTGGATATGCGCACCGAGTGGAAAGCCACCGATGCCACTGGCGAGCTGTTCGAGGGGCGTGACCGTGTGAGCGGTGAAGTGAAATACACGGCAACGCGTGCCGACCTGGTATTTGGTTCCAACGCGGTACTGCGCGCACTGGCTGAAGTGTATGCCTCCAGCGATGCGAAAGAGAAGTTCGTAAAAGACTTCGTTGCTGCATGGGTGAAAGTGATGAACCTTGACCGTTTTGACCTGCTGTAAGGTTTGACGGAATAAAAAATCCCCGCTTTGGCGGGGATTTTTGTTTTATTGGGTAGGAGGATTATTCCCACTCGTTCAGGAAACGCTGCCCGTACTGGTCGGCAACCAGCAGCGCTGCGTAAACACGGTCGGCATCCGCACCGCCAGGCATGTTGTGGATGGTTTCACCTTCTGCACAGGCTGCTTCGGCTACTTTGCGCATTTTCGCTGGGATATCCTCTTTAATATCCAACTGCGCCAGCGTGATTGGCAGGCCAACGGAGTGGCACAGCGCCGCAACGGTTTCAATTTCTTCGACCGAGGCGTTTTCCAGCACTAACTGAGTCAGTGTGCCGAATGCCACTTTCTCGCCGTGATAGTAATGGTGCGCATCAGGAATCGCCGTCAGGCCGTTGTGAATGGCGTGAGCCGCCGCTAGGCCGCCGCTTTCAAAGCCGACACCGCTTAAATAGGTGTTGGCTTCAATCACGCGCTCCAGTGCCGGAGTGACGACATGTTGTTCTGCCGCCAGCATCGCTTTTTCACCTTCTTCAATCAGCGTGTTGTAGCACAACTCTGCCAGCGCTAACGCTGCCTGAGTGCACTTGCCGCCAGCCATCGTGGTTGCGCCGCTGCGTGAGCATGCACGAGCCTCAAACCAGGTTGCCAGCGCATCGCCAATACCCGCTGCCAGCAGACGAGCCGGTGCACCTGCGACAATTTTGGTATCGACAATAACCATGTTTGGGTTATGCGGCAGCATCAGGTAACGGTCAAACTCGCCATCATCGGTGTACAGCACAGACAGCGCGCTGCATGGCGCATCGGTGGAGGCGATAGTTGGCACAATCGCCACCGGCAGGTTCATAAAGTGAGCCAGCGCTTTAGCGGTATCCAGCGTTTTCCCGCCGCCGATACCTAAAATCGCGCTGCATTTGGCGCGAGTGGCGACATCGCGCAGACGGTTAACTTCATTTTGCGAGCACTCGCCGCCAAACGGCGCGATTTCTACCGACAAACCAGCGGAAGTCACGCTGTTGCGCAGTGTCTCTTCGGCGAAGCCCAACACGAACTTATCGCCAACGACCAGCCAGCTATCAGCCATTGGTTTTAAATAATCGCCCAACCGAGTGATAACGTCAGCACCTTGAATATATTTACCTGGTGATTGAATAATGCGATCCATACATATCTCCCTTACAGGTTCAGATGACCAAATGCGTTTTTCCAGTCTTGCTCGAACTTCTCTATCGCTGACTCTACCGCGGGCGTACCGATCATTTGTTGCGCTACATCTAAAGGCAAGGTGATAGCCTCACATCCTGCTAACAGGCAATCCAGAGCCTGACGTGGCGTTTTAAAACTGGCGGCCAACACTTTGCTGCCCGGCGCGTGTAGCTCCAGCAGCGATTGCAGTTCTTGCACCATGCGGATGCCATCGCCGCCCTGGGCGTCTACGCGGTTGACGTATGGCGCGACGTATTCAGCGCCCGCCAGCGCGGCCAGCAGCCCTTGTGAGGCGCTGTATACTGCCGTTCCCAGCGTCGGGATCCCTTCTTTTTTCAGTTGTTTAATCGCGGCCAGTCCTTCGGCTGTTACCGGTATTTTGACCACAATACCGGGTACGGCGTTACTTAAGCTGCGCGCTTCTGCCACCATGCCTTCGGCATCGCGGCTCATGGTTTGGGCAAATAGCGTCTCATTTTCGCCAATCACTGCTTGCAAACGTGGCAGCACGTCCCAGATTGATTCTTTGCTGGCGGCGACAATGCTCGGGTTGGTGGTCACGCCCGCTATCGGGAAAATGCGCGCCAGACGTTCAACTTCCTTCACATTGGCGGTATCCAGATACAGTTCCATGCTATTTCCTCTTAAAGTTCCAGTTCGTGTTGCAGCAGGCTGGCAATTGCGTCGGCAGAGGCGGCGTTCACCAGTGAGTTGCGGAATTCTTCATGCATAATGCGGCGGGCCAGACGCGAGAAAATACGCATATGCTGGTCGCCCGCCGCATGTTTATTGAGCGTCAGCATAATGATGAACTGCGCTTCTTCATCACCCCATTGCACAGGGGCGGGCAGGCGCGCGACGCTAATTGTTGACTGCTCGATATGTTCGGATTTGCTATGCGGAATGGCGAAACTGAAGCCTAATCCGGTAGAGAAAACGGCCTCACGCGCCCACAGGTCGGCCTCCAGTTTGCGCGGATAGCGGCAGCGCCCTGCGAGCAGCAGGTTATCGGTCATGCCTTTGATCACTTCTTCTTTGCTGCGCCAGTCGTTATCCAGCGAAATGCAGCGCGGCGTAATCAACGGTGCGTCCTGTTGGCTCATGCGGAATTGCGCCAACAAATGTTCCACTTCCAGCGAGGTGCGGCAAGCCATGGCCTGATTGAGCAACTGGCGGCATGCGCGGCTGTCGAGCTGCGCCAGGCGCGCTTTGGTTGCCGGAATTGACGGTGCGCTCATGCTGATTTCATCCAGCCCCAGCCCAACTAAAAGCGGCAGTACCGAGCCTTTCGCCCCCAGTTCACCGCACAGGCCAATCCATTTGCCCTGACGATGTACCGCCTGTACGGCGAAGTCGAGAGCGCGTAAGAAAGCTGGATTCAGACTGTTATAGTGGCGGGTCACTTTGGCGTTATCGCGATCGACCGCCAGCAGGTATTGCGTCAGGTCGTTACTGCCGATGCTAAAGAAATCAATCTCTTCACAGCACTGGTCAATGATGAACATCACCGACGGCACTTCCAGCATGATGCCCAGCGGAATACGTTCATCAAACGGAATATGTTCGCTACGCAACTGCTGTTTGGCTTCGGCCACTTTCTCTTTGACCCACAGGATCTCTTCCATTGAGGAGATCATCGGAATCATAATTTTCAGGCTGCCGTGCGCCGAGGCGCGCAGAATGGCGCGCAGTTGAGTGGTGAATAGCGTGGCGTATTCTTCATAGATGCGCACCGCGCGATAGCCGAGGAATGGGTTGTTCTCCGCCGGAATGTTGAGGTAATCCACCGGCTTATCGCCGCCGATATCCATTGTGCGGATGATAATGCTGCGCCCATCGGCATGTTCCAGCGCCTGGCAGAAAATATTGTACAGCTCGCTTTCCCCTGGCTCGCAGGCGCGATCCATATAAAGCATCTCGGTGCGGAACAGCCCTACGGCTTCCGCGCCGTTGCCAAACGCCGCCTGTGCTTCTACCGAGTGGGCGATATTGGCCGCCACTTCCAGGCGAATCCCGTCGGCGCTACGCGCTTCTTTATGCAGCCACACGCTTTGCTGCTCGCGAATGGCATCCTGTACTCGCGCTTCCTGCTGGTAGTAACGCGTAATCGCCTCGTCTGGCGCGACAATCACCGCTCCGGCGTTGCCATCGAGATACACCAACTGGTTCTGCCACGGCGTTAACGCTGTAGTTTCGACGCCAACGAGGGTGGGAATATTGAATGAACGCGCGAGGATAACCGTATGTGATGTCGTGCCACCGCTTTGTAGTAACAGCCCTTTGAGCAGCGTTTTGTCCAGCTCCAGAAATTGGCTCGGCGTCAGTTCTTCCGCCATGCAAATGGTCGGTTGCGTCAGTTGTCCCGGTGCGGGGAAGCGCTGCTCGCCATAAATATGCTGCAATAGCTGGAAGCCAACGTCGCGCATATCCAGCGCGCGTTCCTGTAAATACGTGCTGCTGGATCGCGAAAACTCGGCGCAGAAATGGCGGGTGCTTTCAATAATAGCTTC
>JBOFJM010000551.1:0-3306 GCA_051656825.1 Kluyvera sp. | reverse complement strand
GTGATGGCGACAAACATTTCTTTGCCTAAACGCTCACGCTTCTCGACCATTTTTTCAAGTGTGCCAACAAAAGCCTGCTTTTCATTTTCGTCCATCTTGCCGGTGACGATAGTTTCCCCATCGGCAAAGCCCATCTGGCTGATAATACATTTTATTTGTGGACGTGCCACCGCCGCGCCAAATACATGGCAGGCTCCTAGTGAGGTTCCCCACAGAGCAATACGATTTTTATCTAGCGTCGGCTTGGTGCTGATCCAATCAATAATGCTACAGATATCTTCGATTTGCATTTGGGGGCGTAGTCTGCCTCGCTCACCACCGCTTTCTCCAAAACCTCGGTAATCAAACGTGATGGTTGTATAGCCTGCATCAGAGAATGCCTCAGCATACTTTGGCAGCAGGATTTCCTGAATCCCACAAAATCCGTGGCAAAGAATGATAACCGGGCTTATTCCGCTATGAGTAGGTTGACGTATTGTTAAATCTATTTCATTAGTAAGTATGTATTTATTCGTTAACATTAAGTTTTCTCTTTTGTCGTGGTTGAATAATATTGCCACGGTTTTACTGTTAGAACAGCACGATTTCCCCTAATAACGATGAAACATCACATCCGGTGGCAAAACGGCTTATTCAGCTCAATAATGCGCTGTACTTCGGGTATTATAGGGGTTGCAGAGGGCGTGATACTCAGGTATTAACCCGGGCTTTATGATATGAGTCGCTCTTATCAACAATCGGTTGAGAAAACTCTTGCTTAAACGCGGGGGAGACGCTGACATTATCAACATCTAAGTGGATTTATAAATTGAGAACAGGTTTGTTAGCGATTATTCCCTGTTTGTTATTTCACCATGAATTTGTCAAAGGTTGCCGCCATATAATCGACAAACACACGGACTTTGGCCGTCATCTGTCGCGTATTCGGCAGTGGAGATGAAAGGGGGGCATGTGAGAAATATCATCGTTAAGTACGGTTCTCAATTCACCGGAATCAAGAGCCTCTTTTAGCGAATGGTCTGCCTGCTTCTGCGCTGATTATCGGTGCGTTTCGCGGAATAACGGGTCCGCAATATGCTGTGGACCCGCCCCGATATTAACGGCCTACGCGAGCCTGGTGCTCAGGAGAGTAACGTTCGCCGACGATTTTAATCGTTTCAAGCGCCTGGGTTATCTGATGCGAATCATCCCGCGAAAGAGTGATGTCGGCAGCCCCCAGGTTTTCCTCCAGCCGGTGCAGTTTCGTGGTCCCAGGGATAGGAACAATCCATGATTTTTGTGCCAGCAGCCATGCCAGCGCGATTTGCGCAGAAGTCACACCTTTCTCTGCTGCCAGTTCACCTAATAAAGAGACTAGCTTTTCATTGGCTGCAATCGCCGGTTCGGCGAAACGTGGCACCTGACTTCGGTAATCATCCTTGCCAAAAGTGGTTCCCGGCCTAATCGATCCCGTCAGGAAGCCTTTGCCTAATGGGCTGAAGGGTACGAAACCAATGCCCAGTTCCTCCAGTAACGGCAGGATCTCCTGCTCCGGTTCGCGCCACCACATGGAGTATTCACTTTGCAGGGCGGTAACCGGTTGTACAGCATGGGCGCGACGAATGGTTTGCGCTCCCGCTTCGGACAAACCAAAATGTTTGACCTTGCCTTCCGCGATCAGGTCTTTCACCGTTCCCGCAACATCTTCAATCGGGACATCGGGATCGACACGGTGTTGATACAGCAGATCAATGACATCAGTCTTAAGACGGCGTAATGACCCTTCAACGGCTTGACGGATATGCTCCGGGCGGCTGTTTAAAATCTGCTGCTTGTTGTCCGCACCGAAGGTAAAACCAAATTTGGTGGCAATGACCACACGGTCACGAAACGGTTTTAACGCTTCACCGACAACCTCTTCATTAATGAAGGGGCCATAGACTTCGGCGGTGTCGAAGAACGTAACGCCACGTTCAACTGCGGTACGAATAAGCTCGATTGCCTGACGGGTATCGGTGGCCGGGCCGTAGCCGTGGCTGAGCCCCATGCAACCTAGCCCAAGCGCTGACACTTCAAGTCTGGATTTGCCCAGATAACGTTTTTGCATTGAATAAATTCCTCGTTTACAACGGCTTAAACATCAAGTTTGCGGCCAGTCAGCCACTCCACCATCGCCGGGTCGCGGTGAGAGAAAAAGGCGCTGGTTGCGGTATCAAGAGCGGTAATCTGCAACATATCTGTAGAACTGAGTTCAAAATCGAGAATGTTGATGTTCTCTTCCATGCGTTCTTTGCGTACCGATTTCGCCAGCGAAACGATGCCTCGCTGGAAAATCCACCGCAGCACAACCTGACCCACGCTTTTGCCGTACTTCTGACCTATCGCCGTTAATACAGGATGCTGGAACAGACCATTTTTGCCTTCTGCAAACGGAGCCCAAGCTTCTGGCTGAATGCCACGGCTTTGCATCCACGGAACGGCGTGAAGTTGCTGGTTGAACGGGTTAACTTCAATCTGGTTTACCGCAGGGGTAACGTTGTTGAAGGCGATAAGATCGGCCAGCCTGTCAGGATGGAAGTTGCTAACGCCAATGGCGCGAATTTTGCCCGCCTGCTGCAATTCTTCCATAGCACGCCAGGCGCCGTGGACATCGCCGTAAGGCTGGTGAATCAGATACAGGTCAACGTAATCGAGTTGCAGTCGATTCAGGGAGCGCTCGAACTGCGCTTTAGCACCTTCGTAATGAGTATCCTGAAGCCACAGTTTGGTTGTCACAAACAGTTCGTTACGGGCGATACCGGTCTGTTTCAGCGCGTTGCCGACCTGGGTTTCATTCTGATAAGACGCTGCCGTATCGATCAGGCGGTATCCTGTATCAATGGCATCAATCACGGCTCTTTCGCATTCAGCGGCATCAGACATCTGAAACACACCAAAGCCCAGCAGGGGCATCTCTATACCGTTGTTCAGTTTTACAGTTTGCATGGCGTTATCCTTCAGCGGTTGTCGCGGAAAAGCATAACGCAAACTGATTTATTCGATTAGGTGGGGTAATTAGCTAGGGTTTATTAGATAGATTCATTAATAGGCGGGCTTTGTGCCAGCCTCGTGACGCGCGAGGGGGCGGGGCGCAGGAAAGTTGGGACCCCCACGCCAATAACGTGAGGGCTACGGAAATTACCGCTGTGTCACTTCTCTGAGAATATCGAGCGCCTGCTTAAACTGGGCGTCTGGAATCGTCAGTGGGTACAGGAAACGAATCACGTTTCCGTATTGGCCACAGGTCAGTAGCAGCAGCCCGCGTGCCAGCGCTTTTTGTTGGATTTG
>JBOFJM010000550.1:0-4921 GCA_051656825.1 Kluyvera sp. | reverse complement strand
GCTAGACGAAGCGGCGGCGGCACAAGCGCGTGAAAACGTCGCGGAATCGCCGTGGGCTGCACGAATCCATGTGCACACTGCCGACATCCAGCAGTGGGTTGCCGGGCAAACTACGCGCTATAACCTTATTGTCAGCAACCCGCCGTATTATGAGCAGGGCGTTGAGTGCTCGACGCCACAGCGTGAGCAGGCGCGTTATACCACCACGCTCGACCATGCCACGCTATTGGCCTGTGCGGCAGATGCCATAACCGAAGAGGGGTTCTTTTGCGTGGTGCTGCCAGAGAACATCGGCCAGGCGTTCACCCAACAGGCGTTATCGATGGGCTGGCATTTGCGCTTGCGAACGGATATCGCCGAAACGGAAATCCGCCTGCCGCATCGCGTTTTATTGGCGTTCTCACCGAAAGGCGGGGAATGTTTCAGCGACAGGTTGGTTATCCGTGGGCCAGAGCAGCAATATTCAGAAGGCTACACTGCGCTGACCCAGGCATTCTATTTATTTATGTGAACCAGCGGCGAGAGAACCGACGGGCCAGATTGCGCCAGTTGTTCAGGGTAATCCAGCGTGTAATGCAGGCCCCGGCTCTCTTTACGCATCATCGCGCAGCGCACGATAAGCTCCGCGACCTGCACCAGATTGCGAAGCTCCAGCAGATTGTTGGAAACACGAAAGCGCGAGTAATACTCATCCAGCTCCTGTTGCAGCATCGTGATGCGGCGTAGTGCGCGCTCCAGCCGTTTTGTCGTGCGCACGATCCCGACGTAATCCCACATCAACAGGCGTAACTCGTGCCAGTTGTGTTGAATGACGACTAACTCGTCGGAGTTTTCCACCCGGCTTTCATCCCAGGCTGGCAGTTTTTCTGCCTGGCGGGCATACGGCATTCGCTTGTGAATATCCTCCGCCGCCGACCAGCCATACACCAGGCATTCCAGTAGCGAGTTGGATGCCATCCGGTTAGCGCCGTGCAGGCCGGTATAGCTTACTTCGCCAATGGCATACAGCCCATCGACATCGGTACGGCCATAATCATCGACCATCACACCCCCGCAGGTGTAATGCGCCGCCGGAACAATCGGTACGGGTTCTTTTGTCAGGTCGATACCAAGCCCGAATAATTTTTCATAAATCATCGGGAAGTGTTGGCGCACAAATTCTTCTGGCTTGTGGCTAATGTTGAGATACATGCAATCGACGCCAAGACGTTTCATCTCATGATCGATAGCGCGGGCGACGATATCCCGTGGTGCCAGTTCCGCTCGCGAGTCAAAATCCGGCATAAAACGGCTGCCGTCCGGGCGCTTAAGATACGCACCTTCGCCGCGCAGGGCTTCAGTCAGCAGGAAGTTGCGTGCCTGTGGGTGATACAGCGCGGTAGGGTGGAACTGGTTAAATTCAAGGTTCGCGACGCGGCAGCCTGCGCGCCAGGCCATAGCAATCCCATCGCCGGAGGAAATATCTGGGTTCGTTGTGTATTGATAAACCTTCGATGCGCCGCCGGTCGCCAGCACCACCGATTTTGCTGCACAGGTTTCAACCTTCTCTTTATTTCGGTCCCAAATCCAGGCTCCCACTACGCGGCGTGTCCCCGGCAAACCGACTTTATCGGATATAATCAAGTCAACGGCGTTGCAGCGTTCCAGCACACGAATATTTGGGTGATTCAGCGCCTTGTTGACCAGCGTATTTTCGACTTCCCGTCCTGTGGCATCGGCTGCATGCAGAATACGGCGATGGCTGTGGCCGCCTTCGCGCGTCAGATGATAACTCTCTTCGCCGTTGGCCTGAACCTGCGTATCAAACAGCACGCCCTGGTCGATAAGCCACTGTACGCAGTGTCGGGCATTGCTGGCGACAAACGATACCGCCTGACGGTCGCAAATTCCGGCTCCGGCAACCAGCGTATCTTCGATATGCGACTCAATGCTGTCGGTTTCATCAAATACGGCGGCAATTCCCCCTTGCGCATAGAAAGTGGAGCCTTCACTGATAGGGCCTTTGCTTAAGATGATTACTGAACGGTGTTCAGCAAGACGCAGCGCTAACGATAAACCGGCAGCCCCGCTCCCGATAATCAGGACATCACAGGATAGTTCTGGAAGTGAATTCATTATCTTTGTTTAATTTACTAAACACGGTGATCGCAGATTAGCACTACAGAAGCAGACTGTGCAGGATTTTTTTGCACCATAGTTGCAGTGACTAAACAACGGGCGTGAGGAAATGTGGTAGAGGTGATGAAAAAATAAGAAGAACGCTACGCGTTATCACGCCTATTTATGATGAAATAAAGGCTGGGTTACGTTACTCTGCACGGGATTTGCGTTTTTATTTCGCAACTTACACATCGAGAAGCACTTGCAGACTTATAATGATAGACAATGAACAGCCTGCTGCTAAACAAAAACAAAGCGTAACGGAACTTTACGAAAATCGAACACTCTAACTCACGGCTTGCTCATGATGCAGTGGTGGAGTGGCATTCTGATTACGCATGGGAATAAGGTTTGGGGAGACATTACCTCGGATGAGCGAGCAGTTAACGGACCAGGTCCTGGTAGAACGGGTCCAAAAAGGAGACCAGAAAGCGTTTAACCTACTGGTAGTGCGCTATCAGCATAAGGTTGCGAGTCTGGTTTCCCGCTATGTGCCATCTGGCGACGTGCCGGACGTGGTACAAGAGTCTTTTATTAAGGCCTATCGAGCGCTGGATTCTTTCCGGGGGGATAGTGCTTTCTATACCTGGCTGTATCGCATTGCAGTGAATACAGCTAAAAATTACCTGGTTGCTCAGGGGCGTCGTCCACCATCCAGTGATGTTGATGCGAACGAAGCTGAAAACTTTGAAAGCGGCGGCGCTTTGAAAGAAATTTCGAACCCTGAGAACTTAATGTTGTCAGAAGAACTGAGACAGATTGTTTTTCGCACCATTGATGCGCTTCCAGAAGATTTACGCATGGCAATTACCTTGCGAGAGCTGGATGGCCTAAGCTATGAAGAGATAGCGGCAATCATGGATTGCCCGGTAGGTACGGTTCGTTCGCGTATCTTCCGTGCGCGAGAAGCTATTGATAATAAAGTTCAACCGCTTATCAGGCGTTGATGGAAGCGGGATACTGGAAAAGGTATTAGGCATGCAGAAAGAACAACTTTCCGCCTTAATGGATGGTGAAACGCTGGATAACGAGCTGTTGACTGAGTTAACACGCTCGGCAGAGTTGCAAGAAACCTGGGAGAGCTATCACCTGATCCGTGACTCGCTACGCGGCGACACGAGTGAAGTGCTTCATTTTGATATCTCTTCTCGTGTGATGGCCGCCATCGAAAATGAGCCAGTACGTCAGCCGACTGCGCCGCTCATTCCTGAAGCCCAGCCAGCACCTCATCAATGGCAGAAAATGCCGTTCTGGAACAAAGTTCGTCCGTGGGCTGGCGCAATCACGCAAATGGGCGTGGCAGCGTGCGTATCGCTTGCTGTTATCGTTGGTGTCCAGCACTATAATGGGCAGACGGAATCCACCCAACCTGAATCACCGGTATTCAACACGCTGCCGATGATGGGCAAAGCTAGCCCAGTTAGCCTGGGTGTTCCTTCGGACGCATCGGCGGGCACGGGTCAGCAGCAAGTTCAGGAACAGCGTCGCCGTATCAATGCTATGCTGCAAGATTACGAATTGCAGCGTCGCTTGCATTCAGAACAGCTTCAGTTTGAGCAGGCACAAACCCAGCAAGCGGCTGTTCAGGTGCCAGGCTATCAAACTCTAGGAACGCAATCGCAGTAATGAAGCAACTTTGGTGTGCCATGTCACTTGTGGCTGGTAGCCTGTTCTTCTCCGCTAACGCCTCGGCAGATGTATCGTCCGGGGCGTTGTTGCAGGAGATGAATCTGGCCAGTCAGTCACTCAACTACGAGCTGTCGTTCGTCAGCATTAATAAATCCGGCGTTGAATCGTTACGCTATCGTCACGTGCGTCTCAACGGTCAGCCGCTGGCGCAACTGCTGCAAATGGACGGCCCGCGCCGTGAAGTGGTGCAGCGCGGTAACGAAATTAGCTATTTTGAACCAGGGCTTGACCCGTTCACACTGAACGGCGACTACATCGTCGATTCATTGCCTTCGCTGGTTTATACCGATTTCAAACGTCTGGCGCCGTACTACGACTTTATCTCCGTCGGGCGTACGCGCATCGCCGATCGCATGTGTGACGTGATTCGAGTCGTCGCCCGCGATGGGACGCGCTACAGCTATATCGTCTGGCTGGATTCTGAAAGCAAATTGCCAATGCGCGTTGACCTTCTTGACCGCGATGGCGAAACCCTTGAGCAGTTCCGGGTTATCTCCTTTACCACAGGCGAGCAGGTCAGCAACAGTATGCAGAATCTGGCGAAAGCCAGCCTACCGCCGCAGCTCTCGTTGCCAACCGGAAATAGCGCTAAATTCAACTGGTCTGCCGGTTGGGTTCCGCAGGGCTTTAGTGAAGTCTCCAGCAGTCGCCGTACGCTACCAAGCGTTGACAGCCCTGTAGAATCACGCCTCTATTCTGATGGCTTGTTCAGCTTCTCAATTAATATCAGCCGGGCGACGGCTAACAGCAGCGAACAAATGCTGCGTACTGGGCGTCGGACGGTGAGCACAACGGTTCGTACTCAGGCTCAGGCCGATATCACTATCGTCGGTGAACTGCCGCCGCAAACGGCGAAGCGTGTCGCTGACGGCGTTCAATTCAAGGGCGTGCAATGATTAAAGAGTGGGCTACCGTTATCGCATGGGAGAATGGTGTCGCGCAGGTGAGATGCGATGTCAAAGCCTCCTGTAGCAGTTGCGCCTCACGCGCAGGCTGTGGCAGTCGTGTGCTGAATAAACTGGGGCCGCAAACCACCCATACCATTACCGTACCCAGCGCCGAGCCGCTGGTG
>JBOFJM010000549.1:0-2693 GCA_051656825.1 Kluyvera sp. | reverse complement strand
TACAAAGGGCGTCAGCGCCATGATGACCGGTCTTGACAGGCTGAGTTATCAGAGCCGCTGGTTTCAGGTGCAGCCAGAGCGTAAGTTTCTGTTCTGGCTGCTGTTGATGGTTCTGGTATTCAGCCTGCCGCCGCTGGGGCAGGCGTTGCTCATGGCATTTACGGCGGCATTAACCTGCTGGCTGCTGCGTATCTCTTTTTGGCGCTGGTGTCGCTGGATGGCGCTGCCGCTGGGCTTTTTGCTGGTTGGCGTAGTGACGATTGTGTTTAGCGTGGGCCGCAACCCCCAGGCGCTGTGGGTGGGCGTGCCGCTTGGTCATTATTGGCTGGGTATCTCCTCGGCGGGGCTTGCTACTGCTAACGAGACTTTCTGGCGTAGCCTGGCGGCGCTATCCGCCACCTTCTGGCTGGTGCTGAATTTACCGTTTCCGCAGTTAATTGTGCTGCTCAAGCGGGGGCGCGTGCCGCGCCTGCTGACCGAGCAAATTCTGCTTACCTGGCGCTTTATCTTTATTTTGCTCGACGAAGCGCTGGCGATTCACCGCGCGCAAACGCTGCGCTTTGGCTACCGTAACGTGCGCCTGGGCTACCGCTCGCTGGCGATGCTGGTGAGCCTGTTATTCACGCGCGTTTTAATCCGTTATCAGCAAATGAGCACGACGCTGGATATCAAACTGTATCAGGGTGATTTTCACCTTTAAGGATAGGTATGCTGGCGACCACCGATCTCTGGTTTCGCTATCAGGATGAACCCACGCTCAAAGGGTTAACGCTGGATTTTTCCCGCCAGGCGGTGACGGGGCTTGTGGGGGCAAACGGCTGCGGAAAATCAACGCTGTTTATGAACCTGAGCGGGCTGCTGCGCCCGCAGCAGGGGGCGGTGCTGTGGCAGGGTAAACCGTTGGATTACAGCAAACGGGGGCTACTGGCATTGCGCCAACAGGTGGCGACGGTGTTTCAGGACCCGGATCAACAAATCTTCTATACCGATATCGACAGCGATATCGCCTTTAGCCTGCGTAATTTAGGCGTGGCGGAGGATGACATTGCCCGTCGAGTGGATGATGCTCTGACGCTAGTCGATGCCCAGCACTTCCGTCATCAGCCCATTCAATGCCTAAGCCACGGGCAGAAAAAACGGGTGGCGATTGCCGGAGCGCTGGTGTTACAGGCGCGCTACTTACTGCTGGATGAACCGACTGCTGGGCTTGACCCATCAGGGCGTGCGCAGATGATTGAGATCATCAAGCGTATCGTCGCACAGGGTAATCATGTGGTAATTTCCAGCCACGATATTGATTTGATTTATGAAGTCAGCGATGCCGTTTACGTGTTGCGCCGTGGCGAAGTGCTAGCGCAAGGTGACGCGGGCGCGGTGTTTGCGCGTACTGAGCTGATTGAACAGGCCGGGCTTAGCCAACCGTGGCTGATAAAACTGCACGTGGAGCTTGGGCTACCGTTGTGCAAAACCGAGGCGGAGTTTTTCCGCCGAATGCGAGAAAAAGGAACCGTATGACCCAGGCCATTATGTTACAGGGAACCGCTTCAGACGTCGGCAAAAGTATGCTGGTGGCGGGGCTGTGCCGGATTTTTTACCAGGATGGCCTGCGTACCGCCCCGTTTAAATCGCAAAACATGGCGCTGAATTCCGGCATTACTCCTGACGGCAAAGAGATGGGGCGGGCGCAGATTTTCCAGGCGGAAGCGGCCGGAATAGCCCCGGATGTGCGGATGAACCCGATTTTGCTTAAACCAACCAGTGACCGCAAAGCGCAAATTGTGCTGATGGGTGAGGTGGCAAGCAACATGGATGCCGTCAGCTATCACGATTACAAGCCTCGGCTACGCGAGCAAATTATCTCGGTGTACCAAAGCCTGGCGTCTGAATATGACGTCGTGGTGCTGGAAGGGGCGGGGAGTCCGGCGGAGATCAACCTGCGTGACCGCGATATCGTCAATATGGGCATGGCGGAGATGGCACAGTGTCCGGTCATTTTGGTGGCTGATATTGACCGTGGCGGGGTGTTCGCCGCTATTTACGGCACATTAGCGCTACTGCATGACCACGAACGGGCGCGGGTTAAAGGGGTCATCATTAATCAATTTCGCGGCGATGTGGCGCTGCTCCACTCCGGCGTTGCGCAAATTGAAGCGCTGACCGGCGTTCCGGTGCTGGGCGTTATGCCGTGGCTGGAGATTGACCTGGAAGATGAAGACGGTGTGGCGCTGCAAAAGGGCAAATATCGCCATGACGGTCAGGATGATATCGACATCGCGGTGGTGCAGTTACCGCATATTTCCAACTTTACTGATTTCAACGCGCTGGCGGCGCAGCCGGATGTGCGTGTGCGCTATGTACGCCACGCGCAAGAGATTGCCGGTGCTGACCTGATTATTCTTCCGGGTAGTAAAAACACGCTGGGCGATTTGGTTTGGCTACAACAAAACGCGCTGGCGCACGCGATTTTACAGGCGCACGGTGAGGGTGTGCCGGTGCTGGGGATTTGCGGCGGGTATCAAATGTTGGGCGATACGTTGATTGATCAGGTGGAATCTGGGTTGGGCACGTTGCCGGGTCTGGGGCTGCTGAATACCGTGACCCGTTTTGCGCCGCATAAAACCACCACTCAGGCGACAGCGACGTTAGCCGCTACGCTTCCGGGTTGGTTAACGGCAGTGCGCGGTATGCCGCTA
>JBOFJM010000548.1:0-1781 GCA_051656825.1 Kluyvera sp. | reverse complement strand
TGGAAATCCGTCAATGCAGAGCGCACTCGCTGGCGTAATAAAGAAGGCTTAACGGCTGATTTTGATATGGCGGCATCAGGCAAAGTTGCCGGGGTTATCGTGCGATAACCGACAGGACACATGCAATGAGACAAGGATGTCTTTCCCGCCACCGTTATCGCTAAATCAATCCGTACAGCGGCATTGCGAAATGGACAAAACAGCGCCTTCACCAGGCCAATAAATCAGGGTGATTATTGACCTGGCAGGCGAAACAGACGAGGAGAGAGGGATTACGCGACGTTGCGTGTATGGCCGGCAAGCTCCGCCAACGCGTCGCCATTCTCGATGGTGATGTATTTGCCTTTTACTGCCAACATCCCACTTTTCTGGAAACGACCCAGCAGGCGGCTGATGGTTTCTACCGTCAGACCCAGATAGTTACCGATATCACCACGCGTCATGGTGAGGCGGAACTCACGCGGTGAGAAACCACGTTGGGCGAAACGGCGCGACAGATTGTAGATAAAAGCCGCCAGGCGTTCTTCTGCGTTTTTCTTCGAAAGCAGCAGGATCATGTCCTGATCGCCTTTGATCTCCCCACTCATCAAACGCATCATCTGCTGACGCAGGTTCGGCATTTTACCGGATAAATCATCCAGCGTTTCAAAGGGGATTTCACATACCATTGAGGTTTCCAGCGCCTGAGCAAAGCTCGGGTGGTGGCCAGTGCCAATGGCGTCAAAGCCGACCAAATCGCCCGCAAGATGGAAGCCGGTAATCTGCTCATCACCTTGCTCGGTAATGGTATAACTCTTAATCGTACCGGAACGAATGGCGTACAAAGACTTCAGTTCATCACCGGCTTTGAACAAGGTTTGCCCTTTTTGAATGGGCTTTTTGCGCTCGATAATATTATCCAGCTGATCAAGCTCATGCTCATTAAGAGTGAACGGGATGCAAAGCTGGCTGATGCTGCAATCCTGACAATGGATAGCACAACCGCCAGACTGAATGCGTCGTATAATTCGCTTTTCCGGGATCATAGGTCTGCTCAAGCCGTAATTGATATTAGTCAATTTTAACATCTTTTTGTTGAGCAGGTAAGTCTCGGCGTGGGGATTCGCCTAATATTAAAAATGGACACCTGCTTTTTAAGCGGTATCCAGTTGATATATCAGAATAAAACTCCGAACTTCTTCCTGGCTGGCAGGTCGCCTGATGAAAAAAGGGCACAGAAAATCAAAGCAGAAGATAACCTTCATGGCGCAACAGCCACTCTTTACGCTGCACGCCGCCTGCGTAGCCGGTCATCGTGCCATTGCGGCCAATCACGCGGTGGCAGGGCACGACAATGCTCACGGGGTTTGAACCATTCGCTGCGCCAACTGCGCGCGCAGCCCCTGGTCGGCCGAGTTGCTCGGCTAACTGACCATAGTGCATGACCTGCCCACACGGAATGGTACGCAACGCATTCCAGACTTCGCGCTGAAAAGCTGTACCCGCAGTCGCTGTTGGCAGCGTTTCAATCACCGCCAGGTCGCCGTCAAAATAGTTCGCAAGCTGCTGGCTTAAGCCACCTGGGTTACGGGCTGAGACACGGTTATAGCCTTCGCTGCGGTAATGGATATCGAGCAACTGCACCATGCGGTCGCTGTGCTCTTCCCACTCCACGGCGCGCAGATGGAAGTTTTCATCGCACAAAATCCACAACGGCCCAAGCGGGGTAGCAATTTTATCTTCGAGTAACGTCAGCATACGCGGTCTCTTTAATGATGTGCTCAATCAGCTAATTATTCCTG
>JBOFJM010000547.1:0-1694 GCA_051656825.1 Kluyvera sp. | reverse complement strand
TGTCGTTCAGCGGCGTGGAAAACCAGTGGAATAGTGACTGGCTGGCGCAGCTTCGCGTTGCGCCAAATAGCCTGGTGTCGCTTTCCGGTTATCAATTGGCCTCGCCGTGCGGCGAGCTGTTGGTCAACTGGCTGGAGGGGTTGCACGATATCACGCCGTTTATCGATTTTGGCCCACGGATTGCGGATATTCCCGCCGATCTGATGCAGCGGATCATGGCCTGTAAACCCATTATCTCGTTGAATCGCCAGGAGGCGGAGATAGCCGCAGAGAGGTTTAACCTCTGTGCACACACGCAGGAGGCATTCGGGAAGGCATGGCTTGAGAAATTCGACGCGCCGTTGGTAGTGCGCCACGATAAAGACGGCGCGTGGTATTTTAGCCAGCAGGAACAAGGGCTAGCCGCACCGTTCCCCACAAGCGTCGTGGATACCATCGGGGCTGGAGACAGCCATGCGGGCGGTACGCTGGCGGGGCTGGCATCGGGCTGGACTTTGGGGCAATCCGTCCTGCTCGGTAACGCGGTAGCCTCATGGGTTGTCGGTCATCGTGGCGGCGATTGCAGCCCAACGCGTGAAGAATTACTCTTCGCACACAAAGACATATAAATCGCTACGACAGTGGCTGATGCTGTACTCAATAGGCCGGTGCTGTTGGTCAAGCGCAACCTGCTTGATAACCAGCACCGGTATTTTTTCGTCCATCCGAATATGTGACTGAAACTCAGCGTCCGGCATTTTGGCACTGACGCGGGAACGGGTGCGCTGCGGGAAAATACGCTGGCTGCGGAAGTAGTCATACAGCGACACGCCAATGGCATCCGCATCATCAATTAAGTGCGCAGGAACCCACGACTCCTCAATGGATACCGCTTCATCATCCACATATCGAATACGTTTAAGAAGAAAAACCTCACTGTGCGGCTCAACCGCCAGCTGCGATGCGACGTCATCCGGGCAGGCAACAATCCGCTTATTCACCCATAAGGTATTCGGCTTTTTACCTCGCAGCACCACCTGTTGCGAGAAACCGCGCGCCTCTTTGAGTGAATATTCAAAGATATTATTGATTTGAGTGCCGTAACCGCGCGCGCGCGTCACGACCCCCTCATCTTCAAGCGTTTGCATCGCTTTACGCACAGTAATGCGCGATACCCCGGTTAACTGGCTCAGGTCACGTTCACCGGGCAGAATATTACCGTGCTCCAGCACACCGCTGCGCACGGCATTTTTTACCGTTTCAGCAAATTTCAGGTACAGCGGCGTGTTATCCGCTGCGGCAATACGCTCATTGAGTTGCGCGATTAATCGGGTATGCGCCTGTTCCATTTATCTTTTCCTGGCGATGAGTCCTGAGCCAGTATAAGTGGCGACCCCCCTGAAAACTACCACCACTCATGAAAGTGGTGAACTGGCCCAATACCTTCGCCAACTTCCAGAGTGTCGGCCTGTGCCAGCGCCTTAGAGAGCCAGGCTTTTGCCAGCGGCACGGTTTCTTGCCAGTTGGCATGACGCGGCCTGAGCGCCGCCAGCGCCGCCGACAATGTGCAGCCCGTGCCGTGAGTGTTTTTGGTCATCACCCGTGGCGCGGTGAAGCGCATTTCCCCTTCGGCACTAAACAGCCAGTCCGGGCTTTCGGCATCATCAAGATGGCCGCCTTTCATCAACACCGCTTCACAACCTAACGCCCGTAAC
>JBOFJM010000546.1:0-1623 GCA_051656825.1 Kluyvera sp. | reverse complement strand
CGGCAGACTACGACGGTATTGCGCGCTTCGCTTTCTGGCTGATGCGCCAGATCTTTCAGATGTTGCTCCAGGACGGCAGCGCTTTCTAATTGGTCGAGATCGAAGGCGTGAGCGGCGACACCGGCCACCATATCGCGGTTGACGTGGCTGCCACTGGCGAGGATCAGGCGATCGTAGTGGTGCAGATGGTTTTCACCGTTGGCGTCTTTCCAGCTCACTTCGCGGGAGGCCGTCAGGATTTGTTCTACGCAGCCACGCAGGAAGCGCACACCGGTGACGTCAAACAGCGGTTGCAGCGGTGCAACCAACGTCTGAACGGCGCTTTCATAAAAACGTGGGCGTACGCGCAGTTCTGGCTGCGGTGCAATAACGGTAATATCAATGGCTTGCTGCTGGTTTTTATCCGCCAGTCGCGCCGCACTCAGGGCTGCCCACATACCGGCAAAGCCAGCACCTACGATTAAGATCTGTTTACGCATCTTGGTTTCACTCACTGGTAACGATGATTTCTTGACTCGGATTTTATTGGTCGTAGTTAAAGAATGCAATGTGATTTATCGTTGGTGGGGCTTTTTTGTGTCTGTGATTTATCTATTCATTTGATTTATATAATATTAAAAATTTAAATATTGCGATGTGATATTAACGTTCTGGTATGATTCAGGCGGAAAAGCTACAATAACTCAGATTCATTTTGGCTGAGATAAGAGAATGGCATTCTACAGTTCTGGGGTTGAGTACGGCATCCATAGCTTGATGTGTATGGTGGACAGCAAGGGCGACGCTCGCGATATGAGCGTGCGTGAAATCGCCGAGCTGCAAAGTGTGCCTTACGACTATTTGGCCAAAATCTTTACTCGCTTGTCGAAAGCTGGCCTGGTGCGCAGTATCGAAGGCAAGGGCGGCGGTTTCCAGTTGGCGAAACCGGCAGAACACATCACGGTGCTGGATGTCGTCAACGCCATTGATGGCGATAAACGCATTTTCGAATGCCGCGAGATTCGCCAGCGATTGGCCGTTTTTGACGAGCAGCCGCCGCAGTGGGCGTGTGAAGGCATTTGCGGTGTGCGCTCAGTGATGGACATGGCGCAGCAGCGTATGGAAGAAGCACTAGTCCAGCATACGATTTTGGATTTGGCGCGCAAGATGTACCGCAAAGCGCCGGATACCTTCGTGATAGAAGTGCAGGAATGGATTGCCGAACGTAAAGGCTAAAAAAAACGCCTGCGTAAGCAGGCGTTTCACGATGTCCGATGTGGCGTGGATTTACTCTTCTTCGTCGTCGCGCAGTGGGACAATCAGCATGTCAACGTGAACGGTGTTGATCAACTGACGTGCAGACGACATCAGCTTGCTCCAGAAGTCCTGGTGATGACCACAAACCACCAGATCCATATCGTATTTCTTAATCGCATCTACCAGAACCTGGCCGAGATCGCCGCTGCCGCTCAGGGTTTCAGTGATAGGATAGCCTGCGCCAGTCGATAGCTCGCTCAGCGCGTGGTGAGTCTCCTCGGAGATACGTTTTTGCATATCACCCAGATTTACGTCGATAAGGCCGGTGTAGAGGTCTGAATAATTCACATCAACGTGAATCAGTGAGACTTTCGCATTGTAGGGGCG
>JBOFJM010000545.1:0-2040 GCA_051656825.1 Kluyvera sp. | reverse complement strand
CGTGTTACCTCGGCCGTTTAAGCAAAGATATCTACCGCATTGTCGCCACGAGCGGCGGATTGCAGTGCGGCAGGTACGGCTAAAATGTCGCTATCGTCCTGATTATCAGCGACCGATGCCTCAGCGCGAGAGGCGAAAGAGTGCGATGAAGATTGCTGCTGTTGCTGACCGGCGAAGCCATCGCTACTGATGCTGCTTTGCCCCAACTGAATGCCGTTGTCTGCCAGTTGGCTACGCAGTACCGGCAACGCGGCCTCCAGTGCGGCGCGCACGTGGCTATGTGGCGAGGCCATCTGGATTTGCGCCAGGTTATCTTCCACTTTCAGCGTAATGTGCACCTGGCCTAACGATTCTGGGTGCAGGCGCAGTTCGGCGGTTTGCTGGCCCTGACGGGTAAACAGTGTGATGTGCTGGCTGACATTTTGCTGCCAGTCCGGCGTCCCTAACTGAGCATGGACGTTGGCGCTGGCGGAGGCCGGAACCGCCAGCGGTGCGGTAGTCTGGCCGGTTATCGGTGCCAGCGTTGCCGTCGGTGCGCTAGGGCTTGGCGTGCTCTCGGCTTCTGCTTTTTGCGCTGGGATCACAAAAGCAGAATCGGCGGGCAGGGCGCGTGCTTCACTTTGCTGTGGGGCGAGCGCCGCGCCTTTCACTTCAGCAAAACCGTCGTCTTTACCTTGACCCCGGTTAAGTGGCTGAGTTAACGCATTCAGCGAATCCGTTGCGCTGGTGGGCGCGCTGGCGTTCACCGTTTGCTGCACCTGTGGCGTGACGGGCAGCATCGCCATTAAGGCGCTCAGGCTTTTGAGTTCCTCATCGCTGAGTTCGCTCTTTATTCCGTCATCGTCGGCGTCGTGCTCAGAGGCCGATGTTTTGTCGGCCGTTAGCCCGCTTTTCAGGTGTGCCGCCAGAGAACTGAGCAGCGTTTGCGCATCACTCTCGCGGGTGATGTCAGCATCAACATCACTACGCACATCGGCGCTGGAACGCGTGGCTTCCTGCTGCACCAGCCATTTGGTCAGCGACTGACCCTGAGCTTTGAGGTCACGCAGGGAGTCAACATCGGCCTGGCTCAGCAGGGTGGTTTTATCGCCGCCCGTTTCACCGGTTTGGCCAAGTGCGCCCGCCAGCAGCGCTAAAAAATCCTCGGGGCTGCCCGTGGTTTTCGCTGTCGCATCAGCGCCCACAAGGTTCGCATCGCTGGCAACAAGATTAGGCAGTGTGATCATTCAGGTTTCCTCAAGGTAGCGCGTTGGGCAAATTCATCCATCTTCTTCTGGTCAAGGCGGTTTTCCGCCAGCAGCTCGGCGGAGGCTTGCCTGTCCTGTAACGTTTGCCATGCCTGCAAACGCTGTTTTTTCTCTCGCCAGAAATTCAGGGCCTGTTCCACTTTGTTGTTCCACTGAATTAACTGCTGGCGGTGCTGATCAATCGCCTTTTCCAGCGTTTGGATAAACTGCTGGTAGTTCTGCCAGCGCAGGCTGGCTATCCCCTGACTCATGTCATTGTTCAGGTTGTTTTGGTATTCAAGCTGGTAGTCCATCAACATTTTGAGCTGTTCTTCCGCCTGCTGGCAGCCACGGCGCATTTCACCCAACACCAGGGCGGCGTTGTCTACGTCGGTTTCTGCCAATTCTTTAAGCGTTGCTAATGCACCGTGCTGCGCCATGTTTGTGATCCTCTTGCTTCACTATGACGTTGGGAAGATCAATTCCAGAGCCTGGATTGAGGATTCCCAGTCTGCTTTTTCGAGAATGCCTTGCTGCAAAAATGCCTCCAGATGCGGCCACAGGGTGATGGCTTTATCCAGCATCGGGTCGCTACCTTTGGCGTATGCCCCCACGCTAATCAGATCGCGGTTGCGCTGGAAGCTGGAGAGCAATTGTTTGAAATTACGCACTTTGGCGTAATGTTCTTCGCTAATCAGCGCGGTCATTGCACGGCTGATAGACGCTTCAATATCAAGAGCGGGGTAATGTCCCGCTTCAGCGAGTCGGCGCGACAGCACGATGTGACCATCGAGAATGGCGCGCGCCGAGTCGG
>JBOFJM010000544.1:0-3413 GCA_051656825.1 Kluyvera sp. | reverse complement strand
TTAATGAATCGTGAGATTAACGTTTGACTGATTAGACGATCCTGAATCACCCGACCAGCTCATATCTTCGCTTGAGGTCAGCGTAAATTTCTTGCCGCCATACTCGATATCAACAATAACGCCAACGATGCCTTTGTCATCCATACCGCCCACATGGTTACCCCAGCAGTCTGAAACCAGCTTGGTTTGATCATGCATACCGCTGCCGCTGCTGGCGAAGCGAACCGTGCCGCTGTTGCCAGCGCTGGCGACTTCATGAGTCCAGGTGTAACTGCCGCCCCCATTGGTGCGCGTATAGTTATCAATATTCAGACGAATGTTATGCCCGAAAATGGTGGTTTCCGATGGATACAGCGGCACGATATTGACGTTGAAATCCAGATACACGTCGCGCTGCGTCCTGAGATAGGACGTGCGGCAGGTGTTATCATTATCTTTAACACCATCGGCAGCGATATAAACATCGTGCTTTAATACCGCCGTCGCCGACGCAATCACGTTTTTAATATCGACCACGCTGGTCTGCACCGTTTTTTCAGGCGTTGCCGCCGTGATACCACCATAGCCATAGCCATTTACGCTGATGGTTAACTTCTTACCCACCCAGCCGGACTTCGCTTTTAACGTCGTCTTACCCGAAGCGGTTTCTCCTTTCTGATATTCCTGCTGCATCAAGACAAAAGTGCCATCGGTAATTCTTACCGTCACTTTTTCAGGCAAGTAGTAAGGATCAACGTTCGAACTCCAGTCAATTTGCAGCTCATCGCTGGCAAAGTAAGGCTGCCAGTCACGGCTTGTCACATCAAACATTTTCCCTAATGACGATCCCTGGAGGCTGTTCACTTTCACCGCCGGAGCGCCATAGATATTCAGATCATAATCACCTTCCGAGGATTCATAACGATCGTCACCCACGACCGCCAGCTTGATGCGCGCCGCACCCGGCGAGTACAGCTTAACGCTGCCATCGTGGTCAATTTTCAGTACCGCATCATCACTGGAGGTCAGTTGCACCTGAACGTCAGCCGGTAGTGGGACGATCGGCTGCTGTTGATAGGCCTGACGATCGTTTGCCATCTGATCCATATTGACCTTTTTCAAGGTATCGGCAAACGCGATGTCCAGCTTCGCTTTAGCAATCACCAGCACGTACTCGGCGCTAGAGGCGTTGTACTGGTCACTTTCCGGCGACTGCGCAATAAACTTAATGCTGCCCGACTTCAGAATGGCCACTTTGCCACTGCTGTTGATAGTTGCCACGCTGGCGTCAGAACTGCTGTACTGCACCGCCAACTCGTTGATATCAATATTGCTATTGCCGGATGACAGCGCCGGTAAGGTAAACCCGCCACCGTAAACGGTCTGGTGACTCCCCTGGCCAAACTGTAGCTGAGGTTGCGCCTTATCAACGACCAGGCGGTAGGTTGCCATCGCTGGGTTATATTGCGCATTGCCCGGCGTGTAGACCGTAATGCGGGTTTCACCCGATTTCAGCAACGTCACCACGCCTTTGTTATCAACCGATGCCACCGCAGAATCGGCGCTTGAGCATTGCTGCGACACCCCGCCAGGCATCCCTTTCACACTTTGCGAACCGGTGTAGTTTTTGGTGTACACCACCGTTTGCTCGGCATTATCAAATCGCAGGTCTGGCGTCATCGCCCCCACGGTAATCTGCACCGTGGACCCCACTTTCTGCTTGTCTACCGTCGCGGTCAGGGTCACCTGCCCTTTGTCGGTTGAGGTTGCCGTGGCATGGTATGAGCCGTCTTTGTTGTCCACCATTGTCGAGACTTTAAAGCCCGGCAGCGCGGCTGCCCCGTCAATACTGATGCGTTTGCCGACAATCGCGTTGTCATAACGGTCTTTGAGCTGAACCGTCAGGCTCGCCGCTTCTTTACCATCCGCGCCAATCAGATGCTTATCCGCGCTAAACGATGATTTCGCGGGATCAACGGCTGCCGCCACCACAGTGACCGGCGCTGCCTGGGCATGATTTTTATCATCCAGATAGGCGGTCATCACCAGCGTCCCTGCGGTTTCGCTCAGAAGCGTGGTGGTGGCAACGCCGTGAGCGTCAGTGCGTGAAGTTGGCTCAAAGCTTTGCGCCACGCCGTTTAACTGCCACGAAACAACCGCACCAGACAGCGGGTTGCCGTAGCTGTCGGCAACGCTCGCGGAGTAAACCACACCACTGCTGTCACCTGCGGTCAGGGTACTTTTGTTGGCTTTAATCTCGGTGATATGCCAGCTATCGGCATCACCTTTAATGGTTAACGTTTTGGTATTCGTGAACGCAGTGCCATTCACCTGCACCGACAACACCGTGGTCACAACCTTATTGCCGCTAATTTTCATGCGGTAATAACCCGGTTTTGCGCTGTCTTCAACGCTATTACCGGTCATTACAGAGGCGTCATCGCTGTGCGCGCTCACGCTCTGTCCGGTCAGTAAGTTGCCGTTTTTATCCCGCAGGATTAGCGTCAACGTCGCGTCTTCTTTCCCGGCAACAATCACCGATGGCGACAATAGCAGCGTAGAGCGGCTTTCGTCGGCGCTACCGGCGCTGAACATGACATCCGGTGCGGCTACCGTGCCCGATGGCAAAATAGCATTCACTTTCGCCACGCCCACTTGCTGGCGAGTTAATGCGACCTGCGTCAAGCCAGTGCTGTCCGTATGGCTAACCTGCGAGGCCAGTTCGCTGCCCGCATTGGCGCTCCAGGTGACCGGAATGCCCGCCCCCAGAGGGTTGCCGTTTTTGTCCACCAGTTGCGCGGTATAGGTTACCGAGTCCCCAACGGTCGCCGTGGTCGGTGAGGCGACAATCTGCCCCAACACGCTGGCGGTATTGTTGTCAGCCGTAATCGTCAGGCTCGCAAACACACTCACCTCAGAGCCTTTAACCCACACGCCGACCTGTGTAGAACCGGCTTTTTTGCCACTCAACTGCGTGGTGTAAACACCGCTCGAACTTTCCTGGAACGCGCTGTAGGTGATGGACAAGTCAGTATCAAATTGCAGTTTAATCTCACCCGCGAGACCCGACAGCAGGTTACCTTCGCCATCGCGCAGCGTGACTTGCGCCGTGGCGTGTTCGGCTTCTGCCACAATACTGCCCGGCGTAACCCGTATAGAGGATTTCGCCGATGAAATTGCCCCAGTGGTAAAGGTGGCGCTTTTATCGGCTTTCACCGGTTGCCCGCCGCCCAGAACGGCAGAGATATCCGCCCGGCCTGCCTAGGTACTGCTGAGCTTAATTTCTGCCATCCCGTTTTCATCCGTTTTACTCAACGGTGAAGACAGGGTTCCCAGCGTCGTCTGCCAGCCAACGGCTACGCCTTTCATCTGGCTGTTGCCATTTTTATCCTTCACCCTGGCGCGGATCGTGATTTCATCAATGCCATTGGCCT
>JBOFJM010000543.1:0-2195 GCA_051656825.1 Kluyvera sp. | reverse complement strand
CAGCGATTCAATTTCTGCCTGACGAGCGTTACGGGTATAACCTGCATAACCGATATTGATACGGTCAGCCGGGAAACCTTCAGCTAACAGGTGATCAACGATCGTTTCAACAGACCACGCGCCCTTCTCCTGTGCCTTCAGGTTAGTGTGATGGCCCAGTTTTTCTGCCCACGGCGTACCAAAGAAGTCATAGGTCATCAGGTTGATGCCAAACAGGCCAGCCGCCAACAGATCCTTCACTTTTGCGAAATCAAAAATACTGGTTACAGCAGAAGCTGCGATGGAGATTTTCACGTTGCCCAGGCTGGCAGCGTCCAGCTGCTTACGCAGTTCGGCAATCAGCAGAGCATAATTAGCACCATCTTCTTCGCCAAATGGGTTGCCTGCGCCTTCATTGTTTGGATATTCCCAGTCGATATCCACTTCGCTGAACATCGGGAATTGTTTGAACAGCTTGACCACACCTTTAGCAAACGTTTTACGTGAGGCGTCGGAAGCAGAGGTTTCATGGAAACCGTTACTCATACTCCAACCACCAATACTCATCGACAGTGCCAGAGTATGGCCAGCGGACTTCGCTTTTGCCTGCATATCACGCAGTGCGCCAAGTAAGCCTTTAGAGTTGGCCTGAGTCACGGTTTTTGGATCAACATCCCAACCGCTCTCTTTAAAACCCAGGTTCTCATAAGACTGGAAATCGCCCCATGGATCGAGGAAAGTCGGCTCATATTTCACTTTACCGCACTGTTCTGCGGCTTCAGCAACAACGTCACGTGCCAGAGTATCGACTTTCTTAAAGCCGGTAATACCGACGAAACCGAAAATCAGTTTGTCATAAGCGGTTGGCGATACGTTGGTTAAATCATAGCCACGGCCACGATCGGCTGGATTATCATTTCCCTGTAAACGGGAGTCATACTGCGACCAGTCAGTGTAATAACCGAATACTTTCGGCTTAGAGGCAGATTCTTTGTACTTATTATAGACCGGCTTCGCTACACGAGCGGAGGTATAGGTTAATTTGCTATCGTCCTTCGCTGGATTAAAGCCATCGGCAGCATTGCTGGTTTCAGTCAGGGTGTCGTTTTTAATCAGTTTGCTCGTAGCCATTTTCAATATCCTTTTAAGTTTGATTAATTGTCGCAGTTCGTTCTGCGAGGTCTATATTCCATCGATAGCTGAAAAATGGCTAATCACTAAACATCACATATTCAACACACCATATCACTCGCATCATTGAGATATATAAATACAGTAATGATACTCAACACCATTTTATTTATATGTCTCATTGACTGTTATAGGCTACGAAAATGAACCATATTAAATCTCATTTAAAAAGCCATTAAACATCATTTAATTGATAAGGGATTTTGTGATGAGCCTCTCGTAAACTCCGGGCAATACAATCAATACGACGAGTATTAATAGCTCAAGATAATTCTTATGTCCTATATTCAGCACAGACAACCAGGACGTATATAACTAAAGGACGATGTTATGAAAACATATCTCATTAATGAAATTTGTATCTACAGTGCAGGGAAGTATGAACTGAGAACCAAAACCAGTTCTCAGGTCATTAAAATGACGGCGATGAGAGCCAAGTGCCTCACCTTCATCATCGAAAACGCACATCAGGGGATTATCGAGCGACAAAAAATAGCAACAGAGTTGTGGGGAAGCCGTAGCCATTTTGTAAATGATGCCAATTTAACGCAGATACTTTATTTAATCCGCCGGGATCTAAAAGCGCTAGGGATTAGCGATTTATTCATTACGGTTCCTCGGCAAGGCATTCAGGTAAACACTGAGATTGCGATTAAACCCATAGACATGGAGAAAAAAGGAGCCAGAAAGCAGGTATTCAGAAAAGCTATTGCCGCCTTAACAACCGTATTTTCTGTCACCTTAGGCACAGCAATGTATTTGCATATTCATTAATTCAAGGAAATGAAAAATGAACCCAATTATTGATGGAATTATAAGTATTGAAGGCAGTTATAGCACGAATGCCAAGGATTCCGGTGGGAGAACAAACTGGGGAATTACGGAGGCGGTTGCCCGCGCTCACGGCTATTCAGGCGATATGCGAAATCTAACCTACAGTGAAGCTTATAGCAGTCTGGAAAAGGATTATTGGATTAAACCCGGCTTTGAACAGGTTGCTCAGCTATCCTATCCCATCTCTTTTG
>JBOFJM010000542.1:0-2402 GCA_051656825.1 Kluyvera sp. | reverse complement strand
AAGCTTTTAATGCCTGGCTAGAAATGGAGGAACCACACTGGCTGAAGGCGCATTACGACAGCCTCAACTATCAGGACTACAGCTATTACTCGGCACCATCTTGTGGTAATTGCGATGACACTTGCGCGTCGCAGCCGGGGGCGCAACAACAAACCGGAACGGGCAGCTTTTTAACGGATGAAGTGGAAGCCGCATTTAATCAGCTCGGTGTGCCGGTACGTGAAGGTAAAGAAGTGGCGGTGGACGCCATTTTTGACTCGGTGTCGGTGGCGACAACGTATCGGGAAAAACTGGCCGAGCAGGGCATCATATTTTGCTCCTTTGGCGAAGCGATTCATGAGCATTCTGAACTGGTACAGCGTTATCTCGGCACGGTGGTTCCGGCAAACGACAACTTCTTTGCCGCACTTAACGCCGTAGTGGCCTCAGACGGCACATTTATTTATATCCCGAAAGGTGTGCGCTGTCCGATGGAGCTTTCAACCTATTTCCGCATTAATGCTGAAAAAACCGGTCAGTTTGAACGCACCATCCTGATTGCCGATGAAGGCAGCTATGTTAGCTATATTGAAGGCTGTTCAGCGCCCGTTCGCGACAGTTACCAGCTACATGCGGCGGTTGTTGAGGTGATTATCCATAAAGACGCGGAGGTAAAATACTCCACCGTACAGAACTGGTTCCCCGGCGATAACAACAGCGGCGGTATTCTCAACTTTGTCACCAAGCGTGCGCTGTGCGAAGGCGAAAACAGCAAAATGTCCTGGACACAGTCGGAAACCGGCTCGGCGATCACCTGGAAATACCCGAGCTGTATTTTGCGCGGGGATAACTCCGTGGGCGAGTTCTTCTCAGTCGCGCTGACCAGCGGTCATCAGCAGGCCGATACCGGCACTAAGATGATCCACATTGGTAAAAACACCAAATCGACCATTATCTCAAAAGGGATCTCCGCAGGGCACAGCCAGAACAGCTACCGGGGGCTGGTCAAAATCATGCCGACGGCGACCAACGCCCGTAATTACACCCAATGTGACTCCATGTTGATTGGCCCAGACTGCGGCGCACACACATTCCCCTACGTCGAGTGCCGCAACAACAGCGCCCAACTGGAACATGAAGCGACAACGTCACGGATTGGCGAAGACCAGCTGTTCTACTGCCTACAGCGCGGTATCAGCGAGGATGACGCTATTTCAATGATTGTTAACGGTTTTTGTAAGGATGTTTTCTCTGAGCTACCGCTGGAGTTTGCCGTAGAAGCACAAAAACTGCTGGCTATCAGCCTTGAACACAGCGTCGGTTAAAGATTAAGGGAACAATATGTTGAGTATTAAAGAGTTACAGGTTGCCGTTGACGATAAAGCCATCCTCCGTGGCGTGAATCTGGAAGTTCGCCCTGGTGAAGTGCACGCCATTATGGGGCCGAATGGTTCCGGTAAAAGTACGCTCTCTGCCACGCTTGCCGGACGTGAGGATTACACCGTCACGGGCGGGGCGGTGAGCTTTAACGGCAACGACTTGCTGGCGCTGTCAGCGGAAGAACGCGCGGGCGAAGGTATTTTCATGGCCTTCCAGTATCCGGTTGAAATTCCCGGCGTCAGTAACCAATTTTTCCTGCAAACCGCGCTGAATGCGGTGCGAGCACATCGTGGTCAAGAACCGTTGGATCGCTTTGATTTTCAGGATCTGATGGAAGAAAAAATTGAGTTACTCAAAATGCCCGCAGATTTGCTCACCCGCTCGGTCAACGTCGGTTTTTCCGGCGGTGAGAAAAAACGTAACGATATTCTCCAGATGGCGGTACTGGAACCGGCGCTGTGCATACTGGATGAAACAGACTCAGGGCTGGATATTGATGCGTTGAAGATCGTAGCCGACGGCGTGAACTCACTGCGCGACGGTAAGCGGGCGTTCATTATTGTGACGCACTACCAACGCATTCTGGACTATATCAAGCCCGACGTGGTGCATGTGCTTTACCAGGGGCGCATTGTGAAATCCGGTGACTTCACACTGGTGAAACAACTGGAGGAGCAGGGCTATGGCTGGCTTAGCGAACAACAATAGCGCGTTACAACAATGGCAAACGCTGTTTCAGTCGCGCGGTGGGTCGGTGTCCACTCAGGCGCAGCAGCATCTCCAGCAGCTACAGTGCCTGGGGCTGCCAACGCGCAAAGATGAAGAGTGGAAATACACCCCGCTGGACAAGTTGTTGGCGAGCACCTTTGTTGCACCAGCACTGCCTGCGCTGAGCGCTGCCGAACGTGATGCGCACGCGCTGGCGCTCGATGCGTGGCGGTTAGTCTTTGTAGACGGGCAGTATGTCGCAGAATTGAGTGACGACCTTACCGACAGCGGTTTTGTGGTGCGCGTGGACGACCAACGACAGTCGCTGCCGGAGG
>JBOFJM010000541.1:0-1823 GCA_051656825.1 Kluyvera sp. | reverse complement strand
GGAAGAGGCCGCTCACGCGGAAACCGACAGCGAAGGGCGGATGGTGATTGCGCCATTGACCTGCTCACTGGTGGAAAAAAGCGACACGATCGAACTGCGAGCGAATACGCTGATTGCCCGCGCATATGGGCGCGATAGTATTGAGGAAGGTTATCATTGCAACTACGGTATCGCCGCTGATTTCGCCAGCGAACTGGAAACGCAACCGCTGCGTGTGACCGGTTGGGATGATAACGGGGACATTCGCGCGGTAGAGTTGATCACCCATCCGTTCTTCGTTGCCACACTGTTCCAGCACGAGCGCAATGCGCTGGCGGGCCGCCCCGTTCCTTTGGCGCAGGCGTTCTTACACGCCGCCGCACACTAAAAAAAGCCCGGTAGTGGTACTACCGGGCTTATATCTCATCAGTGGTTAATCTCCCGGTCACGACCGGCTAGCCCGCCGAATACCGCCATAATCAGCGCCATCACCGCTACGGCGATTAATGAAATTTGCCATGCGCCGCTGGCGTCGTGAATTTTGCCCATCAGCGGCGGCCCACAGGCAGCCAGCAGATAGCCTACCGTTTGCGCCATGCCGGAAAGCGCGGCAGCCTGATGCGCTGAACTGGCGCGCAAGCCGATAAAGGTCAGGCCGAGGATCATCGTCGCGCCGGAGCTAAAACCGTACAGCAGCGTCCAGATAACCGCTTGTGACGGATAAAACCAGTAACCGAGGATGCTGATAGCGCACAGCATCGCCATTGAAACGGCAATCCCGCGTTGATCTTTAAGTTTGAGTAGTACCAGTGGGATCACAAACCCCGGTATCGCGGTGGCCAGTTGCAGCAGGCCGTGCAGAGAACCTGCCTGTGCTTCACTATAACCCTGGCTTATCAGAATTGCCGGTAGCCAACCAATAATGACGTAATACACCAGCGAGTTGATTCCGAGGAACAGCGTGACCTGCCAGGCGAGCGCCGATCGCCAGATCCCGCGATTATGCATCGCACCACTGCCGGAAAGCGCCGTTGCTGTCGAGGCTCGCCACTGTGCCAACCAGAACAGCAGCGCTAATAGTGGAAAGAACATCAGCATCAGCAGCGCACCGCGCCAGCCAAAACCGCTGACCGCAATCGGTACGACTAACGCCGAGCCTATCGCGGCGGCAACGCCCATCGTTATCGAGTATGCGCCGGTGAATTTCGCCACCTGTGACGCAAAATCGCGTTTGATTAGCCCCGGCAGCAATACGTTGCCGAGTGCAATTCCGCAGCCGATAACCGCTGTGCCGAGATACATCAGCGCCACAGAGGGCAAAGAGCGGATGGTGATCCCGAGGCATATCAGCAGCATGGCGATAAACAGGCAGCGCTCCATACCAAAGCGGCGGGCAAAGCCAGCAACCAGCGGTGAAACAATACCAAACGCCAGCAGCGGGAGTGTGGTTAACAGCCCGGTTTGCGCCGTCGTCAGGCCATATTCGCTGCGAATCGCGTCTAACAGCGGGGCCGCTCCGGTAAAGGTGACGCGTAGCGTCGAAGCAATCAATAACATGCCAACAATCAGCAGCGGCTGGAAGCCGTAACAACGTGAGACATAGTCTTCTCAACAAAAGTGTGGGGGCGACTAAGATATCCGGTTTTGCTTTGGTTTGAATCAAGCTAAAATGACAGATTATCGCTAAATTCGGACAAAATCATGCTGGGACTCGGTTTAAACGGTTATCATGCGCACAGAGCCCAAATTCCCCCCCGACATCTGTAATGTGCTCTTCCAAGCGCTCTCACCTCGAAAGTGGGCTGTTGGCATGGCAACCGAGGGGTGGTGAGAGTGTGTGCGTG
>JBOFJM010000540.1:0-3387 GCA_051656825.1 Kluyvera sp. | reverse complement strand
GTGGATGCACGCCAATCATGCGGTTGATGATAAATTCCAGACGCGCCAGACCAACGCCTTCGTTTGGCAGGCTGGCAAAGTCAAACGCGCGGTCTGGGTTGCCGACGTTCATCATGATTTTCAGCGGTAGTTCCGGCATGGTATCGACGCTGGAGCTTTTTACGCTAAAGTCCAACAAGTCAGCGTAAACATAGCCGGTATCGCCTTCCGCACAGGATACGGTAACTTTTTCGTCATCTTTCATACGTTCGGTGGCATCACCACAGCCTACCACAGCTGGAATGCCCAGCTCACGAGCGATAATCGCCGCATGGCAGGTACGCCCGCCACGATTGGTGACGATCGCCGCCGCTTTTTTCATGATAGGTTCCCAGTCCGGGTCAGTCATGTCAGTCACCAGCACATCGCCCGGTTGAATACGGTTCATTTCGCTGATGTCCTGAATCACTTTCACCGGCCCCGCACCAATGCGATGACCGATGGCGCAGCCTTCAGAGACAATACGCCCCTGTGAATGCAGCGTATAACGCTCCATCACCTGCCCACGCGAACGCACGGTTTCCGGGCGCGCCTGGACGATAAACAGCTTGCCAGTATGGCCGTCTTTTGCCCATTCGATGTCCATCGGGCGACCATAGTGCTTCTCAATCTGTACCGCCTGTTTCGCCAGTTCCTGCACTTCATCGTCGGTCAACGAGAAGATATCGCTCTGCGCTTGCGGCACATCTTCAATACGCACCTGTTTGCCATGCTCCTGCGTTGGAGCATAAACCATGCGAATCTTTTTCGAACCCATGGTGCGGCGAACGATAGCTGGG
Organism: Kluyvera sp.; assembly: GCA_051656825.1. Lineage (GTDB taxonomy): Bacteria > Pseudomonadota > Gammaproteobacteria > Enterobacterales > Enterobacteriaceae > Kluyvera. The sequence continues at coordinate 2,569 of JBOFJM010000540.1, read as the reverse complement.
CGACCGCCCGCCAGCGTCGGTTTGTGCACGTAGAACTCATCCGGGTTCACTGCGCCCTGCACGACCATTTCCCCCAGGCCCCAGGCGGAAGTGATAAACACCACCTGATCAAAGCCGGATTCTGTATCGATAGAGAACATCACGCCGGACGAGGCTAAATCAGAACGCACCATCAACTGCACGCCCGCCGAAAGCGCCACACCGCGATGATCGTAACCCTGATGGACGCGGTAAGAGATAGCTCGGTCGTTAAACAGCGAGGCGAAGACGTGTTTAACCGCCACCAGCACCGCGTCAAAGCCCTGCACGTTAAGGAATGTTTCCTGCTGGCCGGCGAAAGAGGCATCAGGCATGTCTTCTGCCGTGGCGGATGAGCGCACGGCAAAGGAGGCATTGGCGTTATCCGCCGCCAACTGGTTATACGCGTCGTGAATAGCCTGTTCCAGTTCACTCTGGAAAGGAGTGTCGATGATCCACTGGCGGATCTGCGCCCCGGCTTTCGCCAGCGCGGTAACGTCATCAATATCGGTATTATCCAACAGTTGATAGATCTGCTGATTCACACCGCTCTGATCAAGGAACTGATTAAACGCATCGGCAGTGGTAGCAAATCCGTTGGGTACAGACACCCCCATCCCGGACAGATTAGTAATCATTTCACCCAAGGAGGCATTTTTGCCTCCAACTCTGTCTACATCATTCATGCCGAGTTGGTTGTACCACAGCACCAGCGGTGACGAGCCATTGTTGGACATCGAGACAATCCTTTTTTGATTAAAGAAGCAGTGATAAGAAACGACTGACTACTCAAAATATCCTCGCATATTTAAACGGCTGAAAAAAACGGTGAATCGAGTAAGCAAATTATTTTTTTACTTTTTAGGATTGATTCCTGGTTATTCATAACCTACTGATTCGGTTAAAAAGGCACAATAAACAGCGGTCTACTGTTGGTGTTTAAAAAATGAAATGGGCATTTCATTAAAAATAAAAATAGCGTTCCATTTTTATTTCACGACAAATGCCGCGCGATTGTGGTTAAATTTAATTTACTCTTTGGGATGGTTAACGGGAGCTACACAGAATGGAAAGCGCAGTCGATCGCCAGGTATTTTATATTTCCGATGGTACGGCCATTACCGCGGAAGTTCTCGGTCATGCGGTGATGTCACAGTTTCCCGTGGCGATAAACAGCATTACTTTGCCGTTTATCGAAAGCGAAGGTCGAGCCAGGGCGGTGAAAGAACAGATAGACGCTATCTACCAGCAAACGGGCGTGCGCCCTCTGGTCTTCTATTCCATCGTTATTCCCGAAATTCGCGACATTATTCTGCAATGTGAAGGTTTTTGTCAGGACATCGTGCAAGCGTTAGTCGCACCATTGCAAGAAGAACTCAAGCTCGACCCTACGCCAATTGCCCATCGCACCCACGGTTTAACGCCCGGTAATCTAACCAAGTACGACGCGCGTATTGCCGCCATTGATTACACTTTGGCGCACGATGACGGTATTTCGTTGCGTAATCTCGACCAGGCGCAGGTCATTTTGTTGGGCGTGTCGCGCTGTGGAAAAACACCGACCAGCCTTTATCTGGCTATGCAGTTTGGTATTCGCGCCGCCAACTACCCGTTTATTGCCGACGATATGGATAATTTAGTGCTGCCAGCGTCATTAAAGCCGTTACAGCACAAACTATTTGGCTTAACCATTAACCCGGAACGCCTAGCGGCAATACGGGAAGAACGTCGGGAAAATAGCCGCTATGCTTCTATGCGCCAATGCCGAATGGAAGTGGCAGAAGTCGAAGCGCTTTACCGTCGCCATCAAATTCCGTGGATTAATAGCACGAATTATTCGGTTGAGGAAATAGCGACCAAAATCCTCGATATCATGGGATTAAGCCGCCGTATGTATTAACGCGTAACACTGGAGCGCTGGCTGCCACCGCTCCAGTGATAATGGTTAGTGCGCCTTATCGGCAGAAAAAACCATTCCCGCAGAGTGACGCGCGGCATCCAGTATTTCCATCACCTTCAGGCTATGCGCTAACGCGGTGTAGCACTCCTCATAACGTTGCTGCGCGAACTGTTCACTAAAAAGTCGCACCTCCGGCGTCAGGCGATTCTCAGGTAGTTGACCATTCAAGGTAACGCTATGCTCGGCGGTTTGCAGGTCAATCTGCGCGCAGCCGTTAATTCCCCCGACCACGTTGAGATAACCCTTTTCGCCCTGAATCTGGGCGAAATTCAGGCTGAATGAATCTTTTGCCCCGCTGCACACGGCAACGAAATCCGGGTAACGCATCGTCACGATTCCCGAAGTATCAATGCCCTTGTTCATATTGGCGATATAATTGACCTGCTGCGGCGCGCCAAACAATGCAGCCACGAAATGCAGATTATAAATATTAATGTCCATCAGCGCGCCGCCAGAAAACTCGGGTGTAAATACGTTGGGCTGCTGATTTGCCAAAAATGCCGGGTATTTCGATGAGAATTGACTGTAGTTACACTGTACCATTCGGATACGCCCTAAGGCCGAAAGGTACTGGCAGATTAGTGCAAAATT
>JBOFJM010000539.1:0-3187 GCA_051656825.1 Kluyvera sp. | reverse complement strand
CGATGCCGCGCTGACGCACAACCGTTTAACCGGGCTGGTGCAGATGATTCGCCTGGCGCGCGCCACCCACGCCAACGTACGGCAGAATATTGCCATCGCGCTGGGGTTAAAAGGGATTTTCCTCGTCACCACCCTGCTGGGCATAACCGGATTGTGGCTTGCGGTGCTGGCTGATACCGGAGCTACGGTGCTGGTAACGCTGAACGCGCTGCGGTTGTTGCGTGGGAAGTTTAGCGCCGGATGGCGGCGTAACGCCTTATCCGGCCTACAAACCCACGCAAATGTTGGCCTACAAACCCGCGTAGGCCTGATAAGCGCAGCGCCATCAGGCACTGCGTTTGACGAGATTAATGACTCTTACGCAGCAGATACTGATACGGCAAAGACTCGGTTTGCTGGGCAATTAACTCATGCTCCATAAAACGGCAAAAACCGGGAATATCGCGCGTCGTCGCGGGATCGTCGGCAATGATCAGCAACGTTTCACCCACTGGCATCGTGCGCACCGTTTTGCGTACCATCATGACAGGTTCTGGGCAGCGCAGCCCTTGCGCGTCTAACGTATGGTCGGGGTTGGAGAACAAATCGGTCATTATCATCTCATCGTCAGAAAAAACGGCATTAGTTTACGCTGACATTATCGCAACGCAACAAGGTTAACGATTGCGCGAAAATCAACCATTGCAATGAAACGCGAAAGCAGTATCATTCCGCCCCTGCAATAGGTTTGCAGATTATTGGGTTCCCTCACCCCAACCATTAAAAAGGTACAATATGACTCCCTTTACATCCGCACAGCGCCGTCACGCGCTGGTTTGGCTATCGCTATTTCATCTGCTGGTGATCACTTCCAGCAACTATTTGGTGCAGTTGCCAGTTTCCATTTTTGGCTTCCACACCACTTGGGGCGCATTTAGCTTTCCGTTTATCTTCCTCGCAACCGACCTGACCGTGCGCATTTTTGGCGCGCCGCTGGCCAGACGCATCGTTTTCGCGGTGATGATCCCGGCACTCGCTATCTCGTACGTCATCTCGGCGCTGTTTTACATGGGCGAATGGCAAGGTTTTGGCGCGCTGACGCACTTTAACCTGTTCGTTGCCCGTATCGCCGCCGCCAGCTTTATGGCCTACGCGCTGGGGCAAATCCTCGACGTCCATGTATTCAACCGTCTACGTCAGAGCCGCCACTGGTGGCTTGCGCCGACGGCATCGACGCTGTTCGGTAATATCAGCGATACACTGGCGTTCTTTTTCATCGCCTTCTGGCGCAGTCCAGACCCATTCATGGCCGCACACTGGGTGGAAATCGCCCTGGTGGACTACAGCTTCAAAGTGCTGATTAGCATTATTTTCTTCCTGCCGATGTACGGTGTGTTGTTGAATATGCTATTGAAAAAACTGGCAGATAAATCTGATTTGTCAGCAATCCAGCCAGGTTAAACGCGCCTTTAAACGGTTGTGTTAAGATAGGCAGATGAGCCGCTCATGGCTATTTATCGAAAGGAAGATGTCAATGCGCAAATTGGTGAAATATGCTGGTATTGGCCTGCTGGTGATGGGGCTTGCAGCCTGCGACAACAGCACTCCAGCACAGGGTTTAGCCGCCGCTAGCGATGCAACCGGACAGGCAATCAGCCTGTTAGACGGCAAGCTAAGCTTCACGCTGCCTGCCGGTATGACCGACCAAAGCGGCAAGCTGGGTACTCAAAGCAACAACATGCACGTCTACTCTGATGCCACCGGCCAGAAAGCGGTCATCGTTATCGTTGGCGACAGCACCAATGAAGATTTAGCCGTAATGACAAAACGCCTGGAAGACCAACAGCGCAACCGTGACCCACAACTGCAAGTGGTGACCAATAAAGCTATTGAGATCAAAGGCCACACGCTGCAACAGCTCGACAGCATTATCTCTGCCAAAGGGCAGACTGCTTATTCTTCTGTCGTGCTCGGCAAAATCGAAGACAAGCTGTTAACTCTGCAAGTCACGCTGCCGGCGGATAACCAGCAGAAAGCGCAGACCGAAGCAGAAACAATCATCAACACCCTGGTCATCAACTGATTTAGCGTGATGATGAAACGGCCTCTCGCGTGATAACGCCAGAGGCCGTTTTTTTAGCCGCAATATAAGAGCGTTTACTTTGGCAACGAAGGAGCGGTTTTTTTTGTCGGCCAGAAGATGGTTATCACCCCGGCGATAATGACGGCAACCCCCAACAGACCGCGCCACGAGAACGGTTCATTCCAGCCCGGCAGCCAAATAGCCGCCAGCCAGACTATCATGTAGCTCAGGCTCAGTAAGGCGTAGGCTTTTGCCAGCGGCAGGCGCTGCAAAGCGAAGAACCAACAGGCCATAGAGGCCACATAGCCCAATAACCCCAGCAGCAGCGCCAGTGTGCCGTCACCGAAATGCAGCAGATGCAGCAACAAGGCCAATGGCTGTTCCGCCGACGGCAGTGTCACCATCGCCACGCGCAGCGTTAGCTGGGCGGCGCTCACCAGCACCACGCTCATTAATGCCCAGACAAGCCCCATCAGACGCTGCTCCCCAGTAACATAATGCCGATGATAATCAACGCCACTCCAGCCCAATGGCGGCGGCCCACCGGCTCATGCCAGAAAGTGCGCGCCGCCAGCGTCACCCATACAAAGTTCAGGCTAAGCATCGGATAAGCAATGCCGACCGGAATCTGCTGCAACACCAATAGCCACAGCAGCATTCCCAGCCCCAGTAGCGCCAACGCCAGACCAAGCCAGATCAACAAATGGCGACCACGCCGCCCTTGCGCAGCTGGGCGCGTGGCCTGTTTTTGACACAGTTGCCCGCCGCAGCTCAGCAAGCTGGCGAGCAGCAGACAGGCCCAGGTGATCATTGCGGACGGTACTGAATAAACGCGGTGCGGCCCATCACATACACCTCATCAGGTTTAGGAAGCGGGAGATCGGCCACCCGAATGTCACGCGGCAGCAGCAGGATCAGGGAAATCGGCCCCTGCTGACGATGCTCCGCCAGCCATTGCGGGAAGTCGGCATTCGACACAAAGCGGTTTTGCGCATCAGGATAAGAGAGGCCATATTTTAGCTCCCCTTGCTGGGAGTACAACATGATGTCATCACGTTTCAGTTCCCACGCCAGCCCAGCGGCAACCCCCACACTGTTGCTCAGCACATAGCGGCTGGGCGTCAG
>JBOFJM010000538.1:0-2771 GCA_051656825.1 Kluyvera sp. | reverse complement strand
GATACTGCCGCAGAGGCTGAACTCGCGCGCCAGTTCGCGGCCTCGCAGCAGACGCGCTACGCCAATGAACAACCTGAAGGGGCGCATCCGTTCTCACTCGACGATTTTGAATTTTCGCCGATGAAAGCGCTGGTAGACGATACTCCGAAAGCACCGTTGTTCACGCCAGGTGCAATGCCGGAGCCAGCGGTGACTCCACCGCCAGCGCCGCAGCAGCACGTACAGCAACAACCTGCACCAGCTTATCAGCCGCAGCCTGTTCATCAGCAGCCTGCGCCACAGCCTGTCGCGCAGCCGCCGCAATATGCGCCTCAGCCAGCGCAGCAATATGTGCCGCCTCAGCAGCACGTACAGCAGCCGGTAACACCGCCGCAGGAAAGCCTGATTCATCCACTGCTGATGCGTAACGGTGACGATCGTCCGTTGCAAAAACCGACGACGCCGCTGCCATCGTTAGATTTGTTAACGCCACCGCCAACGGAAGTGGAGCCGGTTGATACCTTTGCGCTGGAACAAATGGCGCGTCTGGTTGAAACGCGACTGGCTGACTACCGTATCAAAGCGGATGTTGTGAACTACTCGCCAGGCCCTGTTATTACTCGCTTCGAGCTGAACCTGGCACCGGGTGTAAAAGCCGCGCGTATCTCTAATCTGTCGCGTGACCTGGCACGTTCACTCTCTACTGTCGCTGTGCGTGTTGTGGAAGTGATCCCGGGGAAACCGTACGTTGGCCTGGAGTTGCCGAACAAAAAACGTCAGACCGTTTACCTGCGTGAAGTGCTGGATTGCGATAAATTCCGCGATAATCCATCGCCACTGACCGTGGTGCTGGGTAAAGACATTGCCGGTGAACCGGTGGTGGCTGACCTCGCCAAAATGCCGCACTTGTTGGTCGCCGGTACGACTGGTTCGGGGAAATCCGTTGGTGTTAACGCCATGATCATCAGTATGCTGTACAAAGCACAGCCGGAAGATGTGCGTTTCATCATGATCGACCCGAAAATGCTGGAGCTTTCCGTTTACGAAGGTATTCCGCACCTGCTGACCGAAGTTGTGACCGACATGAAAGATGCCGCTAATGCCCTGCGTTGGAGCGTCAATGAAATGGAACGTCGCTACAAGCTGATGTCGGCGTTGGGCGTGCGTAACCTGGCGGGCTATAACGAGAAAATTGCCGAAGCGGCGCGTATGGGCCGTCCGATTCCAGACCCGTACTGGAAGCCGGGCGACAGCATGGACGCCACACACCCTGTGCTGGAAAAACTGCCGTATATCGTGGTTCTGGTCGATGAATTTGCTGACCTGATGATGACCGTAGGTAAAAAAGTGGAAGAGCTTATCGCGCGTCTGGCTCAGAAAGCGCGTGCTGCGGGTATCCACTTAGTGCTGGCAACCCAGCGCCCGTCGGTTGACGTTATTACCGGCCTTATCAAAGCCAACATTCCAACGCGTATTGCGTTTACGGTTTCCAGCAAAATTGACTCCCGTACCATCCTTGACCAGGGGGGCGCAGAATCCCTGCTGGGGATGGGTGACATGCTCTATGCCGCGCCGAACTCTAACAACCCAGTGCGTGTGCACGGGGCGTTTGTTCGCGACCAGGAAGTTCACGCCGTGGTACAGGACTGGAAAGCGCGCGGTCGTCCACAGTATATCGACGGCATCACCTCCGATAGCGAAAGCGAAGGCGGCGGCGGTGGCTTCGACGGTGGCGAGGAGCTGGATCCATTGTTTGATCAAGCGGTGAATTTCGTGACCCAGAAACGTAAAGCGTCGATCTCCGGCGTACAGCGTCAGTTCCGTATTGGCTACAACCGCGCCGCGCGTATCATCGAACAGATGGAAGCGCAGGGGATCGTCAGCGAGCAGGGGCATAACGGCAACCGTGAGGTGCTGGCTCCGCCGCCGTTCGATTGATTGCAAAGATCGGTAAATAAGTCAGAATTAAGTATTTTCTTCTGTCACCACTCGAAATGACGTCATAGAGTGAGTGACAGAGGCGCTCCTGACGGGAGCTTGAGGCTATTTAAGGACTAACAATGAAAAAGACAGCGATCACCTGTGCATTACTTTCCAGCTTTGTTGTCAGCAGCGTATGGGCTGATGCCGCCAGCGACCTGAAAAGCCGCCTGGATAAAGTGAGTAGTTTCCACGCCAGCTTCACCCAAAAAGTGACTGACGGTAGCGGTAATGCGGTGCAGGACGGTCAGGGCGATCTGTGGGTTAAGCGCCCAAATCTGTTTAACTGGCACATGACTCAGCCGGATGAAAGCGTTCTGGTTTCCGATGGCAAAACGCTGTGGTTCTATAATCCGTTTGTCGAACAGGCGACAGCCACCTGGTTAAAAGATGCTACCGGCAACACACCGTTTATGCTGATTGCCCGTAACCAGGCCAGCGACTGGCAGCAGTACAATATCCAGCAAAATGGCGATGATTTTGTGCTGACCCCGCGTGGCAGCAACGGTAACCTGAAAAAATTCACTATCAACGTTGGGCGTGATGGCACCATCCATCAATTTAGCGCTATCGAACAAGACGATCAGCGCAGCAGCTATCAGCTGAAAGCACAGCAGAATGGTGCGATTGATGTGTCCAAATTCACCTTTACACCGCCGCAGGGCGTGACGGTGGACGATCAGCGTAAGTAAGAGGCCTGCGTGAGCAATTTGTCGCTCGATTTTTCTGAAAATACTTTCCAACCCCTGGCCGCGCGTATGCGGCCAGAAAACTTAGCGCAGTATATCGGGCAGCAGCATCTGCTGGCCTCC
>JBOFJM010000537.1:0-3447 GCA_051656825.1 Kluyvera sp. | reverse complement strand
GCTGATGCTGCTTGAGCAGTGCCGGTAGGCGCGCCAGCCCCTGTTGAGCGGTGTCGCCGCTAATACTGGCGTTGACCACGTTAATTTTGGGCTGCCATTTATCATTCAATAAAGCCGGCCAGGCGGAATTGGCCGCCATGCGATAGCCCGCGCTCAGGCTGTCGCCAAGGACTAACAGGGTGTCCGCTGCGGCGGCGCGAAAGCTTAACAGCATCAAAAACAGGACAGGCAAATGCCAGCGGAAAACGTACTTGAAGTTCATCATCTGAAGAAGTCCGTCGGTCAGGGGGAGCAGGAACTTTCCATCCTTACCGGAGTTAACCTGATTGTCAAACCGGCGCAAACCCTTGCTTTAATTGGTGAGTCTGGTTCTGGAAAGTCCACGTTGCTGGCGATTCTCGCTGGGCTGGATGATGGCAGCAGTGGCGAAGTAAAGCTGTTAGGTCAGTCGCTGAATAATATGGATGAAGAAGCCCGCGCCCGCCTGCGCGCTCAACACGTTGGCTTTGTTTTTCAATCTTTTATGCTGATTCCCACCCTGAATGCGCTGGAGAACGTCGAGCTACCCGCATTACTGCGTGGCGAAAGCGATAACCAAAGCCGACAAGGGGCTAAAGCGCTGCTGGAACAGCTTGGGCTGGGCAAGCGCTTAAACCATTTGCCGATGCAGCTTTCCGGTGGCGAGCAGCAACGTGTGGCGCTGGCGCGCGCGTTCAATGGCCGTCCGGCGCTGCTGTTTGCTGACGAACCTACCGGCAACCTTGACCGCCAAACCGGCGATAAAATTGCTGACCTGCTGTTTTCCCTCAACCGAGAGCATGGCACGACGCTGATTCTGGTCACTCATGATGCCCAGCTTGCCGCGCGCTGTGACCGACGATTGCGCCTGGTCGATGGGCAGCTGCGGGAGGAAGTATGACCTTACGTTGGTTTTGGCGGGAGTGGCGCTCGCCGTCGCTGCTGATTGTCTGGCTGGCGCTGAGCTTGGCGGTGGCCTGTGTACTGGCGCTGGGCAGTATCAGCGACCGCATGGACAAAGGGCTGAATCAACAAAGCCGTGATTATATGGCGGGCGACAGGGCGCTGCGTAGTTCGCGTGAGATCGCCCCGCAATGGCTGGAAAAAGCGCGTGAGCTGGGGCTGACGGTGGGCGAGCAGATAAGCTTTTCCACTATGACCTGGGCAGGAGACACGCCGCAGCTGGCGGATGTCAAAGCGGTGGATAACCGTTATCCACTGTATGGCGAACTGCAAACGCAACCGGCGGGACTCAAGCCGCAGGCCGGAACGGTGCTGCTGTCACCACGTCTCATGGCGCTGCTGAATCTCAAAATTGGCGATAACCTCGACGTCGGCGATGCCACTTTGCGCATTGCCGGAGAAGTGATACAGGAGCCAGACAGCGGGTTTAACCCATTCCAGATAGCGCCCCGGTTGATGATGAATCTGGCGGATGTGGCGAAAACGGGCGCGGTGCAGCCCGGTAGCCGAGTGAGCTGGAACTATAAATTTGCCGGTTCGCCGCCGCAGTTAGCGAGCTACGAAGCATGGCTGTTGCCGCAGCTAAAACCGGAACATCGCTGGTTTGGTCCGAATCAGGACGACAGCGCGCTGGGGAAATCCCTCCAGCGTTCGCAGCAATTTTTACTGCTTTCAGCGCTGTTAACACTGCTGTTGGCGGTTGCGGCCGTGGCGGTGGCGATGGGGCATTATTGCCGCAGCCGCTACGATCTGGTGGCGATACTGAAAACGCTGGGGGCGGGGCGAACACAATTACGCAAGCTGATTGTCGGCCAGTGGGGGCTATTGCTGGCGCTGTCTGCGCTGGCGGGCGGCGTGATGGGATTGCTGTTTGAAGCGGTGCTGTTAGCGTTACTGAAGCCGGTTTTACCTGCCGCATTACCTGCCGCCAGCCTGTGGCCGTGGCTATGGGCGATAGGTTCGATGGTGACGATTTCCCTGCTGGTAGGGCTACGTCCGTATCGTTTGTTGCTGGCAACCCAGCCGCTGCGCGTGCTGCGCCAGGATGTGGTGGCGAACGTCTGGCCGCTCAATATTTATCTGCCGCTGGTGGGGGCGATAACTGTGGCGCTGTTGGCCTGGCTGATGGGCGGTAGCCCGCTGCTGTGGTCGGTGCTGGCAGGAGCCGTGGTGTTGGCGGCTTTGTGTGGCCTGGTGGGGTGGCTACTGCTGAAAGTACTCAAGCGCCTGACACTGCGGGCGCTGCCTTTACGCCTCGCGGTGAATCGCCTGCTGCGTCAGCCGTGGTCAACACTCAGCCAACTGGCGGCGTTTTCACTGTCGTTTATGCTGCTGGCGCTGCTGTTGGTGCTGCGCGGTGATTTACTCGACCGTTGGCAGCAGCAGTTACCGCCAGAAAGCCCGAACTATTTCCTGATCAATATTGCGCCAGAGCAGGTGAGTGAGGTGAAAAGTTTCCTGGCCGAGCATCAGGTTATCCCGACCACGTTTTACCCTATTGTCCGTGCGCGGCTGACGCAGATTAACGCGCATAGCACTGAGGGCAATAAAGATGAGTCGCTGAACCGTGAGCTGAACCTGACGTGGCAGAGCCAGCGGCCTGAGCATAACCCGCTGGTGGCTGGGGTTTGGCCGCCAAAAGCCGGGGAGGTTTCCATTGAAGAAGGGCTGGCGCAGCGGCTGAATATTCGTCCTGGCGATAGCGTAACGTTTACGGGCGATACCCAGGACTTTAGCGCCAAAGTAAGCAGTATTCGTAAAGTGGACTGGGAAAGCCTGCGGCCTAACTTCTTCTTTATCTTCCCGGATGGTGCGCTGGATGGGCAGCCGCAAAGTTGGCTAACCAGTTTCCGCTGGGATCACGACAATACGCTGTTGACGCAGCTAAACCGCGAATTTCCAACCGTAAGCCTGCTGGATATCGGCGCGATTTTGAAACAGGTCGGCCAGGTGCTGGCACAGGTGAGCCGCGCGCTAGAGGTGATGGTTGTACTGGTCACCGCCTGCGGCGTACTGCTGCTGTTGGCGCAAGTGCAGGTGGGAATGCGTCAGCGGCATCAGGAGCTGGTGGTTTATCGCACGCTTGGGGCGGGGAAAAAGCTGCTGCGTGCCACGCTGTGGGCGGAGTTTGCACTGCTGGGGGCTATTTCCGGCCTGGTGGCGGCGATAGGCGCTGAAACTGCGTTGGCGTTGCTGCAAAGTAAAGTGTTTGATTTCCCGTGGTCGCCGGACTGGCGCTTATGGCTGGCATTGCCGCTGTGTGGGGCGCTGTTATTGTCTCTTTGCAGCGCGAGTTTAGGCCTGCGGCTGTTGAAAGGCCGCGCGCTGTTCCGCCAGTTTTCCGGCTAACTGGCCGCATTCTTTCTTCTCTGGCCCGGCAAATGCGTGATTGCCGGGCTTTCTTATTTTTACCCGTTAACACCCAAAAATCGCTCGCCTTTTCGCCGCTTCCTTCGTTTTATGGCA
>JBOFJM010000536.1:0-3188 GCA_051656825.1 Kluyvera sp. | reverse complement strand
CTCGTTCCAGGCCGCTTCTTTCGCCTGACCGGCAGCTTTCGCATCCCACTGCGCGTAGATGTCAGCCGGGATTTCGAACGGTGCATATTTCCAGCCCAGTGCTTCACGAGTCAGCGCCACTTCAGCGTCACCCAGCGGAGCGCCGTGGGAGTCGTGAGTCCCGGCTTTGTTCGGAGAACCGAAACCGATAACCGTTTTGCACATCAGCAGGGACGGTTTGTCAGTCACTGCGCGCGCTTCTTCTACTGCGCGTTTGATAGCGTTAGCGTCGTGGCCGTCGATGCCACGGATAACGTGCCAGTTGTAGGCTTCGAAACGCTTCGCGGTATCGTCAGTGAACCAGCCTTCAACGTGACCATCGATAGAGATACCGTTGTCGTCGTAGAACGCAATCAGTTTGCCCAGCTTCAGGGTTCCTGCCAGGGAGCACACTTCGTGAGAAATGCCTTCCATCATGCAGCCATCGCCCATGAACGCATAGGTGAAGTGGTCAACGATGTCGTGGCCTAGACGGTTGAACTGCGCCGCCAGCGTTTTTTCTGCAATCGCCATACCTACGGCGTTAGCAATGCCCTGACCCAGCGGGCCAGTGGTGGTTTCAACACCTGCGGTATAGCCTACTTCCGGGTGACCCGGGGTTTTAGAGTGCAGTTGGCGGAAGTTTTTCAATTCTTCCATCGGCAGATCGTAACCGGTGAGGTGCAGCAGGCTATAGATCAGCATGGAGCCGTGGCCGTTAGACAGCACAAAGCGGTCACGGTCAGCCCAGGACGGATTCTGCGGGTTATGGTTCAGAAAATCGCGCCACAGGACTTCGGCAATGTCAGCCATACCCATAGGGGCACCCGGATGACCGGATTTGGCTTTCTGTACTGCGTCCATGCTCAGCGCACGAATAGCATTAGCAAGCTCTTTACGTGAGGACATTTTGACTCCAGTTCGGACAGTTGAAGGCCACCCCTAACGCCACTCGGCGCGCACGTTATGGGCTATGCCAGAAAAAAGTGCCAACAATGTAACCCATGCGACAAAGCATGTACATGGAGCATCCTTTTGCAGATTCAGAAATCTCTGGAACAGCGGTTAACAAGATGTAAAGCACTCGCTCGCAACTCACGATATTCTTTATACTTAGCGTAACTCTGGCGTCGCGATTCCAGGGCACTTTCAGATAAACGACTTTGGAAGCAATCTCATGAAAACACGGGCGATTGTTCTGGCTTTTGGCGCATCTCTACTGCTGAGCGGCTGCCAGAATATGGATTCAAATGGCTTATTAAGTTCAGGTACGGGCGCGCTACAAGCGTTTTCCCTGAGCGACCAGCAGGTGCAAGCGTTGAGCGATCAGGCCTGTAAAGATATGGACAGCAAAGCGACCATCGCCCCGGCAAACAGCGCCTATAGCCAGCGGTTGAATAAAATTGCCGCCGCGCTGGGCGACAACATCAACGGTCAGCCGGTGAACTACAAAGTGTATGTAGCGAAAGACGTCAACGCCTTCGCGATGGCTAACGGTTGTATTCGCGTCTACAGCGGCCTGATGGATCTGATGAACGACAACGAAGTTGAAGCGGTTATCGGTCACGAAATGGGCCACGTGGCATTGGGCCATGTGAAAAAAGGGATGCAGGTGGCAATTGGCACTAACGCCCTGCGCGCCGCTGCCGCATCGGCGGGCGGTATCGTCGGCAGTCTGTCACAATCACAGTTGGGCGATTTAGGTGAAAAACTGGTGAACTCGCAGTTCTCACAGCGCCAGGAATCAGAGGCCGACGACTACTCTTACGACCTGCTACGCCAGCGCGGTATTAACCCAACAGGCCTTGCCACCAGCTTCGACAAACTCGCCAAACTGGAAGATGGCCGCCAAAGCTCGATGTTTGACGACCACCCGGCCACTCAGGCCCGTGCACAGCATATTCGCGACCGCTTACAGGCGGATGGTGTTAAATAATGTCAGACATCCCGGCCTGCCAGTCAGCAACGGCAGGCCAGGGAAAGCAGCCCCCCTTACCAGCCAGGCACTGCGCCGCCGTTAAAGATTTTCTCTGCCGCCTGTGCCACTTCTGGCGACTGGTAGGATTTCAAAAACGTTTGCACGTTCTCGGCGTCTTTATTGTCTTCACGCGCCACCAGAATATTCACATACGGCGAGTTTTTATCTTCAATAAAGATGCTGTCATGCACCGGAGATAACCCTGTTTGCTGGATGTAAGTGGTACTGATAATCGCCACATCAACTTTTGGATCGTCCAGCACGCGCGGTAATTGCGCGCCTTCCAGCTCCATAATTTTCAGCTTATACGGGTTGTCGGTAATATCCAGCGCGGTTGGCAGCAGGCCGGTATTCGCTTTCAGCGTAACCAGCTTCTCTTTTTGCAGCAGCAATAATGCCCGTCCGAGGTTAGTTGGGTCATTAGGAATGGCGACGGTTGCCCCCTGTTTCAGCTCAGACAGATTTTTTATTTTTTTCGAGTAACCCGCCATCGGGAAGACAAATGTATTACCGACGGCAACCAGCTTGAAGTTGTGCGCATGGTTGTCTTGTTCGAGGAACGGGCGATGCTGGAACACGTTGGCATCCAGTTCACCGCTATTGGTGGCGTCGTTCGGCAACAGCGAGCCGCTAAAACCGACCAGTTCCACCTCAAGACCGTATTTTTCTTTCGCCACTTTCTTCGCTACTTCCGCAACATCTTGTTCAGCGCCGTTGATAACGCCAACCTTAATATGTTTTGCATCCGTACTGTGCTGGTCGCACCCTGCCAGCAGTAACCCCGCCAGTATCAACGCCGCACCACGCCATAACCCTGTCTTCATCCTGATTATCCTTTTTTAAATATCGCTCTGTGTCGTAAGACGACTATAGCGGGAGGTTTAACAAGCCGAAAAAACGAAAAGGCATCACTCATAACAAAAAAGCATAACCCCCTGACATGAACTTTTAGTGAGAAGTAAGCCGCGCCGCGACGGCATTTTCCAGCCAACAATCTACCCATCGGGGTTTTATTGACGACAGCCATTGAGATCTGTTTTTGCGTAATGCTTATTGATGTGGCCTAATGATCCTGGACACGACTTAAGGGTGATAAACTTCCCCAATACATAAGAGGTGTCCAGTGAAAGGTCGAAAAGCTTTTTCTCCTGAGTTTAAGTGCGAAGCTGCAAGCCTTGTGGTTGATCGTGGC
>JBOFJM010000535.1:0-3026 GCA_051656825.1 Kluyvera sp. | reverse complement strand
TCGGTGCACCAGGGAATACCGCATCAGTAGTGGCGGAACGAGGGATAAACTCCTGAATCGCCGCATTGTGCAGATGAATATTGAGATGCGTATTCACCGCAACACCTATTGGCGTCATGTCTCCAGGCCCATGCCAGGCCAAACGCACACCGAAAGCCTGGCACAGCACCGCCAGCTTCAGCGCCGGAGTAATGCCGCCAATTTGGGATATATGGCAGCGGATAAAATCAATTTGCCGGTTAACGATTAAATCATGCCACTCAGCCGGATTGTTAAACAGCTCGCCCATTGCCAGCGGCACGCTGCTCTGCTGGCGAATTTGCGCCAGCCACGGGCTTTGCTGCGGTGACAAAATATCTTCGATAAACCACGGTTGATAAGGCTCTAACTGTTTTGCCAACTGGAGCGCTTGCTGTGGGAACAGACGTTCGTGCACATCATGCAGGATATGGAAACGATGACCATAGCGCGCACGTAACAGGCGGAACATTTCCACGGTATTGCGCACATATTCGTCCTGATCAAACCATGCTCCTGGCGTTGGGTTATCAGGCGTGTGCATCTCGCGGGGCGTGCCGCCATAGAAACCAAGCTGGCAGCGAATATGGCGATATCCCTGTTCCAGCAGGTGATCGACGGCAACAAAAAGTTCATCCGGCGTTTCACCGCTGGCATGTGTATAGGCCGCGATAGCATCACGGGATTTGCCCCCTAATAGCTGATACAGCGGCATCCCCGCCAGTTTGGCTTTGATATCCCACAGCGCCATATCGACACCGGCAATGGCGTTGTTCATCACCGGGCCATTACGCCAATAGGCATTGACGTTCATCATCTGCCACAAATCTTCGATGTTATTGGCATCACGGCCAATGAGCAGTGGTTGCAGATAGTCGTCCACCAGCGTTTTTACCGCCAGAGGGCGCTGCTGGAAGGTCGCGCAGCCAAGCCCCACCGTTCCATTGTCAGTCGTGACGCGTACCGTCACCAAATTATGGCGGTCAGGACGGGTGATAAAGCATTCAATCGCAGTAATCAGCGTAGGTTTCACAGAAAGCTCCCTGTGGAAAATAAAATAAGACTCTAATTATCTTCACCCTATTTTTAGGTATCGGTAAACCTTTTTATTAAATAAATTTTTTGGTTCAAAAACACTGTCATTTATATTTAAAAAACGAACCAATTTATAAAAAACAGGCCATACATGCCTCTATATATAGCAAATTGTGATTATCATCATGTTTTATTGGTTTGTTTTTATTGCTTTGCTTACTTACCATTCAGCGACACAAAGAAAACAACAACCTTATCGCAGGAGCCATTATGGGGACGCAAGAGGCTATCAACAGAATTATTAGTTTGGTGGGTGGCCAGGGGAATATAAATAAAGTCTGGCACTGTATGACCCGATTACGCTTTGATTTAATTGATGATAATAAAGTGGCGCAGGATGAAATTAAGCAGCTGCCTGGCGTATTGGGCGCGCAACTGCAAAGCGACCAGTTTCAGATAATCATCGGCCCGAAGGTGAACAACTGGTATGAGCTACTGCAGGAAGCATTGGGTCACCAAACACAAGCGACACCGGCGGGAAAAACCAAAGAGCGCAAAAGTCTGGTGTCGCTGTTTATGGATACCGTCTCTGGGGTGTTTGGCCCGATAGTGCCCGCCATTGCTGGCGCGGGAATGATCAAAGGCCTGCTGGCAGGGCTGATTGCCCTCAAATTGGTATCACCAAAAAGTGATACGGTGATGATTATTGACCTTATCGCCAGCGGTGTTTTTTATTTTCTGCCATTTTTCCTCGCAGTCTCGGCGGCAAAAATCTTTAAAACCAATGAATATCTGGCGGCTGCCGTCGCTGCTTGCCTGATGTATCCAACGCTTATCGATGCCGCGAAAGCACTGGCAACGCATCAGGCCGATGCGGTTTCAGCGCTCTGGCTATTCAACGCCATTCCCGTTTCGGTGTTTAACTATGCGTCCAGTGTGATCCCCGTGATCTTCTCGATTCTGGCGCTGAAATACATTCATCAGGCCGTTGATCGGATCATGCCTGAAGTGCTGAAAACCGTCTTTACGCCAACGCTGACCCTTTTCCTGGGCGCACTCGCCGCGCTGGTGATTATCGGGCCAATCGGTATCTGGCTGGGTAAAATGCTGGCGTGGTTTATTGAAGGGTTATTTGGCGTCTCCGCCAGTTTTGCCGGGTTAATTGTCGGTGCGATTCGTCCGGTGGCGGTTCTGACCGGTATGCACCACGCGATGACGCCGATTGCTCTGCAAAACTTTAGCGATCGCGGTTACGATATGCTGATGCCAATGATGTTCATGGCAAATATGGCGATTGCTGGGGCGACCTTTGCAATTTGGCGGTTAAACAAAGAAAACCGAACGGTCACTCTGTCGGCGGCGATTTCGGCACTGCTGGGAATTACCGAACCGGCGCTATTCGGTGTGCTGACGCGCTACAAAAAAGCGTTTATTGCGGCAACCATTGCTAGTTCACTGGCTTCCGCCTTTATCGCTTTCTTTGGTGTGCGTCTGTATGGCTATATTTTATCGAGCATTTTTAGTCTGCCCGCCTATATTGGCCCTTATTTTGTCTTCGCGATTTCCGGCGTCGTTATCGCGCTGGTTCTCTCCTTCACGCTGACCACAATCCTGGTCGGTCGCGAACAGGCCAAATAAAAAAATACCCCCGCAGGATTGCTGCGGGGGTATTGCTGTCCTGGTGCTGGACGCTTTAGTGCGTTAGCGTCTCGTCACTGAAAAATTACAGGCTTTCAGTAAAAGTACGAGCGATAACGTCGCGCTGCTGCTCTGGGGTCAGAGAGTTAAAGCGCACGGCATAACCGGAAACACGGATGGTCAGCTGCGGATATTTTTCTGGGTGCTCAACCGCGTCCATCAGAGTTTCACGGCGCAGAACGTTAACGTTCAGGTGCTGACCACCTTCAACGCGAACTTCTGGTTTTGCTTCAACCGGGATTTCACGGTATTCGATATCGCCCAGCGCGCTACCC
>JBOFJM010000534.1:0-1985 GCA_051656825.1 Kluyvera sp. | reverse complement strand
GAACTGGTAGTAACGGCCTTGTTTTGCCAGCAGTTCTGTATGATTACCTTGCTCAATAATTTGCCCGTTGTCCATGACAATTATCCGATTAAACCGCGCCAGGCCGCGCAGGCGATGGGTCACCATCAGCAGCGTTTTATCGCGCATAACGTCGGCCAATAGCTCAAGAATTTGGCTCTCGGTGGTGGCATCTAACCCTTCAGTAGGTTCGTCGAGCATCATTAGCGGGGCATCGTGCAGCAATGCGCGAGCAATGCCTAAGCGGCGCAGCTCACCGCCGGATAACTGGCGGCCACCTTCACCCAGCCAACTGTTCAAACCGGCGTCTTCCAGCAGTTTTTCAAGCCCGGTACGGCGCAGTACGTCGCTTAGCGCTTCATCGCTGGCTTGCGGTTTGGCTAACAGCAGGTTATCGCGCAGCGTAGCGCTAAACAGATGTACACGTTGCGGAACCAGGCTCATGCTCTGGCGGAGCGTCTGTTCATCCAGACTATTGAGCGCCATATCGTTGAGCAGAATCGTGCCCTGCTGTGGATCCCAGGCGCGGGTCAGCAATTGTAATAAAGTCGATTTACCGCAGCCAGTACGGCCCAGGATGGCGATATGTTCACCGGCGGCGACCTGTAGCGAGAGGTTATTCAGCGCGGGTTGAGACTGCTGCGGATAAGTGAATGACACCTGCTCAAGCGTTAAGGCCACCTGCTGTGGACGAGCAACAGCTTGTTGCGGGAAGGTCACTTCCGGCTGCTGCTCAATAATCTGGCTAACGCGCAGCGCCGAGGCGATCACTTGCCCTAAATGCTGGAATGCACCGGTTACCGGCGCGAGCGCTTCGAAGGCTGCCAGCGCACAGAATACGAATAGCGCAATCAGCGCCCCCGGTTGGCGATTATCACCGACGCCACCGGCTGCCAGCCACAGCATTGCAACAACCGCCACGCCGCCAATCAGCAGCATCAGCGCTTGAGACAGGGCGGTGAGTTCAGACTGGCGGCGTTGCGCGTCATGCCAGTGCAGTTCGGTGCGTTCCATCTGTTTACGGTAGCGCTGGCTGGCGTTAAAAATGGTCAGCTCCGCTTGCCCCTGTAACCAGCTGGTCAACTGTTGGCGATACTGCCCGCGTAATGTGGTGAGCTGCTCGCCTGCGGGCTTGCCAGCGCGGTAAAACAGCGGTGGCAACAGTAAAAGTGTTGCCAGCATAATGCCGCCCAGCGTGAGCGCCAGAGACACGTCCAACAGGCTCAGGCCTAAGGTCACCACCACAATCACCACCATAGCCCCCACCAGCGGCGAAATTACGCGCAGGTAGAGGTGATCGAGTGTGTCTACATCCGCGACCATGCGGTTAAGTAACTCGCCCTGACGAAAACGCGCCAGGCCAGCAGGGGAGAGCGGTAGCAATTTGCTGAAGGTGAAAACGCGCAGGTGTTGAAGCACACGGAATGTCGCATCGTGGCTGACCAGGCGTTCAAAATAGCGCCCGGCGGTACGAATAATCGCTGCGCCACGAACGCCTGCGGCGGGGAGCATGTAGTTAAAACTGTAAGCGCCCGCAAACCCGACCACCGCCGAAGCCGACAAGAACCAGCCGGAAAGCGTCAGTAAGCCAATGCTCGCTAACAGCGTGACAATCGCCAGAATGACGCCAAGGCTTAACAGCCATTTGTGGCGTTTGTAGAGCGCCAGATAAGGCAACAGTGCGCGCATTTAAATTTCCTCCTGACGATTAGCCAACAGGCTGGCAAACACGCCGTTGGCATCAACTAACTGCTGATACGTCCCTTGTTCGATAATCTGCCCGTTTTCCATAACCCAGATGGCGTCCCACGCTATAAGGCCTTCTAACTGGTGAGTGACCATGAGCGTGGTCTGCTGGGTTGATGCTTTGGTCAATGCTTGCATCACGCGCTGCTCGCTGTGCGCGTCAAGGCTGGCGGCGGGTTCATCCAGTAGCAGCAGGCGGCAAGGCGCTATCAGCGCACGAG
>JBOFJM010000533.1:0-2340 GCA_051656825.1 Kluyvera sp. | reverse complement strand
GATTCCGTCGGGAGTGACGGCGGTAGCGGTTTGGGGCCACCGCCCAACGGCACAAAAACCCGTGGCGTTAGCCGCCACGGCGGGGCTACCGGTTATCCGGCTAGAGGATGGTTTTATCCGCTCTCTGGGTCTTGGCGTGGAAGGCGCACCACCGCTGTCGATCGTCGTGGACAGCGATGGCATCTACTATGATGCCTCCGAACCCAGCGAACTCGAAAGATTGATTCAGGATCACGAGGGGAATCTACAGCATCGCGAAGAAGCCAACCGCCTTATGGATGCTATCGTTGATGGCGATTTGTCTAAATACAACCAGGCACCGCCCTTCTCGCCCCCCGCCGCCATGACGCCATGTGTGCTGGTGGTTGATCAAACTTTCGGCGACGTCTCCGTCAGTAAAGGTAATGCTGACGCCCGTTCTTTCGAACATATGCTAAAGACCGCTTGCGCAGAAAACCCCGACGCAGAGATTTGGGTGAAAGTTCATCCCGACGTGCTCTGTGGCAAAAAAGCAGGTTACTTTGCCGAACTGAAAAGCCGTGGTCGCCTGCGGCTCTTCGCCGAAAATGTCAGCCCGCAATCGCTCCTTCGCCATGTTAAACATGTTTATGTGGTGACGTCGCAATATGGTTTTGAAGCATTACTGGCAGGTAAACCCGTCACCTGTTTTGGTCAGCCGTGGTACGCCGGATGGGGGCTAACTGACGATCGTCACCCACAGGCAGAGGAACTCGCGGCACGGCGCGGTAGCGTCACCTTAATCGACCTTTTTGCCGCCGCCTATCTGCGCTACAGCCGCTACCGCCACCCAGTGACCGGAGATACCTGCACTCTGGCAAGTGTCGTGGACTGGTTAAGCCAGCAGCGTCAGCATCGCCTTAGCCGCTCTGGTACGTTATGGGCGCCTGGGCTGAGCCTCTGGAAGAGCGCTATCCTTAAACCCTACTTGCAAACCAGTGAAAACAAAGTCCGTTTCGCCCGTAAATGCCCAAATGCCAGCGCGCTGGTAGTCTGGGGAATCAAAGGTGAAACGAGCTGGCAAGCACATGCCGCAGAGCATGGCATAACGCTATGGCGCATGGAGGATGGTTTTATTCGCTCGTCAGGGCTAGGTTCTGATCTACTCGCTCCACTGTCATTAGTATTAGATAAAACAGGCATCTACTACGATGCGACTCGCCCAAGCGATCTGGAAAATTGACTCAACGCCAGCCAACTCAACGCTCATCAGCGGCAACGTGCCAATGCACTGAACCAGATGCTGGTTGCACACAAGCTCAGCAAATATAACCTCGGTCAGGACTGGGAGCTGCCGCCGCAGGCACAAGGTAAACGCGTGTTGCTGGTGCCAGGCCAGGTAGAGGACGATGCCTCCATCGCGACGGGCACGCTGTCAATCAACAACAACCGCGACCTGCTACGCACAGTGCGTGAGCGCAACCCTGATGCATTCATCATCTTTAAGCCACATCCCGATGTACTGGTAGGCAACCGCAAAGGTGCGGTCAGCGACGATGAGGTATTACAGTGGGCCGATTGCCAGGCGCTGGATGCCGATATTATCCAGTGCATACAACACGCTGACGAACTCCACACCATGACTTCGCTCTCAGGGTTTGAAGCGCTACTGCACGGTAAAAAGGTGTACTGCTACGGCCTACCCTTCTACGCCGGATGGGGGCTAACCCACGATGAGCACAGCACCGAGCGTCGCGCACGTCAGCTCGAACTCACCGATCTGATATGGCAAACGCTCATCGCTTACCCAACCTACATCCACCCAGAGCGGTTAGAACCCATCGCGGTTGAAGAGGCCGTGGAGTGGTTGCGCGGTGTACCACGCGGCGAAATGAAAGTGAGCAAAAAAAGTATCGGTCGTCTGGCCAGACAGTATCGAAAGCTACAGATGTTTTACAAAGTGCGATTTGGCTGATGCCATCGACCAGTGGAGCAAAGGAAGAAAATGCATAACACCACCGTAAAAAAACTGCTGTCGGGGAAAAAGTATCTCCTGTTGCAGGGGCCTATGGGGCCGTTTTTCAACGACGTCGCCAATTGGCTGGAAACCCTGGAACGCGAAGCCGTAAACGTGGTTTTTAACGGTGGCGATCGCTTCTACTGCCGCCAGCGCAGAAACCTCACCTACCAGCAGACGCCAAAAGAATTTCCCGGCTGGCTGAAGGAGACCTGGCAGCAGTACCCTTTCGACACAATTCTTTGCTTTGGCGATTGCCGCCCGCTGCATCAGGCCGCCCGAGCCTGGGCGAAAGCCAAAGGTATACGCTTCCTTGCCTTTGAAGAAGGATACCTGCGGCCACATTTTATTACTATCGAAGAGGA
>JBOFJM010000532.1:0-2637 GCA_051656825.1 Kluyvera sp. | reverse complement strand
TCTGACACATCGTGGTCATTGTGCCCGTGAGGTTATTATGAATTGTTTACTCAGTATTCGTCAGCGTTATCCCCAACTGGCGCAAAGTGATAGAAAGCTGGCAGATTTTATTCTGGCGCAGCCGGATCTGGCGCGGCATTTAAGCTCACAACAACTGGCAAGCCAGGCTGGCGTGAGCCAGTCCAGCGTGGTGAAATTCGCCCAGAAGCTGGGGTTTAAAGGGTTTCCGGCGTTAAAGCTGGCGCTAAGTGAAGCGCTGGCCAGTAGCGCCAATCTGCATTCTATACCGGTGCACAACCAGATTTGCGGCGACGATCCGCTGCGTCTGGTGGGTGAGAAGCTCATTAAAGATAACGTCGCGGCAATGCACGCTTCGCTCGACGTAAACAGTGAAGATAAGCTACTGGAAGCGTTGACGCTGCTGCGCGGCGCGCGGCGTATTATTCTCACCGGCATTGGCGCATCCGGCCTGGTGGCGCGTAATTTCAGTTGGAAGCTGATGAAAATTGGCTTTAACGCGGTCTCAGAACTGGATATGCACGCCCTGCTCGCCACCGTACAGGCGATGGCTCAGGACGATCTACTGTTGGCTATCTCTTATTCCGGCGCTCGTCGGGAGATCAATCTCGCCGCAGATGAAACCTTGCGAGTGGGTGGCAAAGTCTTAGCCATTACCGGATTCTCGCCAAATGCGCTCCAGCAGCGCGCGACGCACTGCCTGTATACCATTGCGGAAGAACAAGCGACGCGCAGCGCGGCAATTTCATCAACCAGCGCGCAGATGATGCTGACGGATCTGCTATTTATGGGGCTGGTACAGCAAGATTTAGAAAATGCGCCTGAACGGATCCGCCACAGCGAAGCGCTGGTGAAGAAACTGGTTTGATCAGGAATGCGATACCCCCAGAAAAGATATGGCCTGAGCGGAAAATGAGCGTATAATACGCGCCCTGTTTATTTCGTTTCTGAGAATTTCCTGATGGCGCTGTTAATCACCAAAAAATGTATCAACTGCGATATGTGCGAACCGGAATGTCCTAATGAGGCGATTTCGATGGGTGATAGCATCTATGAGATCAACAGCGATCGCTGTACCGAGTGCATTGGCCATTACGAAACGCCGACCTGCCAGAAAGTGTGCCCGATCCCCAATACCATTTTGAAAGATCCGGCACATTTGGAAAGCGAAGAGCAACTGTGGGACAAGTTTGTCCAGATGCACCACGCCGACAAAATCTAGCTTTCGATAATCACCGTGGCACACGCATAGTGGCGTTCATCCGCGAGCGTCACGTGCATATGCGCTACGCCCATTTGCTCTGCCAACCGTTTGGCCTCGCCCCATAAACGCAGCTTCGGTTTGCCCATTTCGTCGTTGTACACTTCGAACTGATTAAACGCCAGGCCGTTGCGAATGCCCGTGCCCAGCGCTTTTGACGCCGCCTCTTTCACCGCAAAACGCTTCGCCAGAAAACGCACCGGCTGTTGGTGTGTTTCCCAGATAGCCCACTCATTGTCGCTCAACACCCGACGAGCAAGGCGATCGCCGCTACGGACAATCACCCCTTCGATACGGGCAATTTCGACGATGTCGGTTCCCAGGCCCAGAATCGCCATTACCCGCGCGCTTCCAGCATCAGACGTTTCATTTCAGCGACCGCGTCTTTCAGGCCGCTCATCACTGCGCGGCCAATAATCGCGTGGCCGATATTCAGCTCGTGCATTTCTGGCAGGGCTGCCACCGCTTTCACGTTATGGTAAGTCAGGCCGTGACCGGCGTTAACTTTCAGGCCAAGGCTTGCCGCGTAGGTCGCCGCTTTCGCGATCCGTTCCAGCTCTTTTGCCTGTTCAGCATCGGTCTTAGCATCGGCGTAGCAGCCAGTGTGAATTTCAATAAACGGCGCGCCAACATCAGCGGCGGCTTTAATTTGCACGTCGTCGGCATCGATAAACAGCGAAACCAGAATGCCTGCATTAGCCAGACGCTTACAGGCATCGCGCATTTTGTCCAACTGACCGGCAACGTCCAGGCCGCCTTCAGTGGTCACTTCCTGACGCTTTTCCGGCACCAGGCAGCAGAAATGCGGTTTGGTTTCACAGGCAATCGCCAGCATCTCTTCGGTGACGGCCATTTCGAGGTTCATGCGCGTATGCAGCGTTTGGCGCAGGATACGAACATCACGGTCAGTGATGTGACGACGGTCTTCGCGCAAATGCACGGTAATGCCATCCGCTCCCGCCTGCTCGGCGATAAACGCAGCCTGGACAGGGTCTGGGTATGCGGTGCCGCGTGCGTTACGCAGGGTGGCAATGTGGTCAATATTGACGCCTAACAGTAATTCAGCCATGACAATCCTCGATTTTTTGTAGTTCGGTATGCATTTTGCCCTCACTCTCTTTTTATCCGCAGAGGATATCGCTCGTACTCATGTTTAACCCCGTCGGGGTGAAGGCTATCTTTTCGGTAAAAACTGCCGGAATAATTCTCTGCTTTTTAGCGGCTTGCCACCAAGATACGGCTTCAGCGCCATGCGGGTAAAGCGTTTTGCCGCTCGCAGTGTATCGGCATCAGGAAATTCGCGGCTCGCCAGCGCTTTTAGCTGGTGTCCGGTAAAGGTGTTGTTATCAATCACCACG
>JBOFJM010000531.1:0-2297 GCA_051656825.1 Kluyvera sp. | reverse complement strand
CGACATCCAGTCCATCCCGACTTCACGCACCAGTTCACTCGCACCGGCAAAAGCGATGTTAATCAGCACCAGGCGGAACAGACGCAGACGGCTGTAATAACCCAACTCAATGCCGTAGAGGTTAGCGATACGGTTAATCAAACGCAGGTTACGCCAGGCGATAAAGCCCATATCCACCAGCGCCAGCGGGCTAACGGCAATCATCAAGGTTGATTCCGCCGCCGAACGGCTGATTTCACGCCGCGCCTGGGCGTCCAGCACCGGTTGCACCAGATGCGCATACAGGCTGACCACTTCGCGATCGTTTTGCGTTTCATGGATGGCGGCATACCAGCGTTGCAGCGCCGGATGAGCGTTATCCAGCCCGGCCTGGCGCGCCAGCCCTTCGCAGAAAGCGCGAGCCTTACCAACGCCGTGGCTGTGCATCAGCACACGCGCTTCATCACGCTCTTGCGCACGCTGGCGTAAACGCCACAGCCTGCGCCACTCGGTAGCCACTGAACCGACGCCCGCGCCCACAATCAGCGCACCGGCGGCACATCCGCCCAGTGCAGCCCAGTCCTGCGTTTGCCAGGCGTTCATCGTCCACTGCACACCCTGAGCGACAACGCTAAAACCAAACAGCGTTAGCCCTGCGGTCACCATTTTACGCCACAGGCTGCGTTTCGGGCGTAGCGCCGCATCCACGGCGGCTTCCGCCTGCCCTTCTGATTCGGGTTCATCGTCAGCCATAACCGGGGCGAATTTCTCCGCCGTCTCACCTTCAAACGCTAACGCGGTTTTCAACTGTTGGTCTTTTGCCTCGTCAAGCGGGCCGGCAAAATCTATCCGTGGTTTGAATGACTCGGTCATCGCAATTTATCTCCAATCAAGAACTCCAGCGCAGCATCCAGGCGAATATGCGGCAACGGCTGGTCTACATCCATCGTCTGGGGGCGGAACGCTTCAAACTGAAACCCCTGTTTATCCCAGAACGCCTGCCCCGGCAGACGCGCTGGCACTTCCCCCGGATAGACGGTTAACGGCTGTCCGTCGGCCAAACGGTGGCCGCGTAGCGCAGGAATTTTCTCGCCATTCACCTCAATCAGGCCGCTTTGGGTCGCCTGCACAGAGGCCAGCCCCAGGCAATCCATAGCGATACCTTCAAAGGCCGCGTTTTGCCACGCATCCTGAATCAACTGTTGCAGAAGCGACACCATATTGCCGTGCTGATCGACCGTGACATGATCGGCTTTGGTCGCCGCAAACAGCAATTTATCGATAACCGGAGAAAACAGGCGGCGGAACAGCGTGCGCTGGCCGTAGTGGAAGCTATGCATCAGTTGCGTCAATGCAAGGCGCATATCATTGAACGCCTGCGGCCCGCTGTTGAGCGGTTGCAGGCAGTCCACCAGCACAATCTGGCGGTCGAAGCGCAGGAAGTGCTCTTTATAAAAGCCCTTCACCACTTTTTCACAGTAGTAGTTAAAGCGCTCACGCAACATGCCCGCATTGCTGTGTTTATCTGCCTGAGCCAGCTTGCTTTCGCCAATGGCATCAACATCCGGCCATGGGAAAAATTGCAGCGCGGGCGCACCGGCCAGCTCGCCCGGTAGCACAAAGCGCCCCGGCTGAATAAAATGCAGCCCCTGTTTTTTGCACTGGTGCAGATAATCAGTCCAGGCCTCGGCAATCTCCGCCAGCCGGTTTTCATCTGCGGGAGCAAGCGGGTCTAGCCCTTCGCAAAGCTGTCGCCATCTTGCCGACCATTCCTCACGCTGCCCGTTCAGCAGCCCGGTCATCTGGCGTGACCAGCTTAAATAATCCTGATTGAGCATCGGCAGGTCGAGCAGCCATTCACCTGGGTAATCAACAATTTCCAGATATAGCGTCGAAGTGTCTTTAAAATGACGCAGTAGGGAGTCGGTCGATTTATAGCGCAACGCAAGGCGAATCTCGCTAACACCACGTGTGGGCGTCGGCCAGGCCGGAGGCTGCCCGTACAGTTGTGCCAGCCCTTCGTCGTAGGTAAAACGGGGAACACCGAGATCGCGTTGGGGTATCCGTTTCACCCCCAGCAGGCGCTCTTCCCTCACTGCGCTGAGCAACGGCAACCGCGCACCGGTGTGAATATTCAGCAGTTGATTCACCATGCCGGTGATAAAAGCCGTTTTGCCGCTGCGGCTGAGGCCCGTCACGGCAATACGAAGATGGCGGTCAACACCACGGTTGACCAGCGCATTAAGTTCATTTTTGAGTCGCTTCATTGCGGTCCTGTGATGCCCTAAAGAGCGCTTAAAGATGTACAGACTGTTGAT
>JBOFJM010000530.1:0-3365 GCA_051656825.1 Kluyvera sp. | reverse complement strand
GCCGATCAGCTGGATGCGCGTCATCGCCCATGTAACTTCATGCCGCATCTGCAGCAGTAATTTCGCCAACACGTAAAAGGACAGAGCATGACTCAATTAACTCACCTGAACGAACGGGGCGAAGCCAATATGGTGGACGTTTCCGGTAAAGCG
This sequence comes from Kluyvera sp., assembly GCA_051656825.1. Classification (GTDB taxonomy): domain Bacteria; phylum Pseudomonadota; class Gammaproteobacteria; order Enterobacterales; family Enterobacteriaceae; genus Kluyvera. The sequence continues at coordinate 3,212 of JBOFJM010000530.1, read as the reverse complement.
GAAACCGTGCGTGAAGCCAGAGCGCAAGCCTGCGTTGAAATGCACGCAGAAACGTTGGCCATGATCGTGGAAGGGCGTCATCCGAAAGGGGATGTGTTTGCTACCGCGCGTATTGCCGGCATCATGGCCGCCAAACGTACGTGGGAGCTGATCCCGCTGTGCCATCCACTGCTGTTATCTAAAGTGGAAGTGCAGCTGGAAGCCCAGCTGGAGCGTAATCGGGTGAGAATTGAGAGTGTATGTCGTCTGACCGGCAAAACAGGCGTAGAGATGGAAGCGTTGACCGCCGCCTCGGTGGCAGCGCTGACCATCTATGACATGTGCAAAGCCGTACAAAAGGACATGCAGATCACCGATGTGCGTCTGCTGTCTAAAACCGGCGGTAAGTCCGGGACATTCACCGCGGAGGCATCATGATTCGGGTGTTATTTTTTGCGCAGGTGCGCGAGTTGACCGACACCGGTGAAATTGAAGTGGCTGAAACCTATGCCACGGCTGAATTATTGCGTGCGGCCTTGGCGGCGCGGAGTGAGCGCTGGGCATTGGCGCTCGATAAAGAAAATCTGCTGGTGGCTGTTAACCAGACGCTGACGTCATTGTCTCACCCGCTGCAAGACGGGGATGAAGTGGCCTTTTTCCCACCGGTTACTGGAGGTTAAGCAGATGCAGGTACAGGAAACCCGAATTCGGGTCAGTGAAGACGATTTTGATATTGCCGCCGAATACACGTGGCTAAATCAGGACGACAGCTGTGGCGCGGTGGTGACCTTTACCGGCAAAGTGCGCAATCACAGTCAGCAAGGCAGCGTGAACGGCCTGCACTTGGAGCATTATCCGGCGATGACCGATAAAGCCCTGCGCGACATTATCAGCGAAGCGCGTGCGCGCTGGCCGCTAGGCCGTGTGAGCCTAATTCATCGCGTGGGTGAGCTCGGCAGCGGTGAGCAGATTGTGTATGTCGGGGTCAGCAGTGGCCACCGCTTGGCGGCATTCGCGGCAGCAGAATTCATTATGGATTATCTCAAGGTGCGGGCACCGTTTTGGAAAAAAGAGCAGATGCCAGACGGCGCGCGCTGGGTGGAAGCCAAAACCAGTGATCAGGAGGCAGCACGCAGATGGCAAAGCGAATAAGCACACAGGTGATCTACAACAGGCTACGCAAGGGGCGCGTAGCGGCCAGCACATTGGCTGTGGTGGCGCTATTTAGCCTGTCACCGGCGAATGCGGCCACGTTGAAAGTGGCGGTTGCGGCGAACTTTAAGCCCACATTAGAACAGTTGGCGACCCAATTTCAGCAGCAAACGGGCGATCAGGTTGCCATCTCATCAGCCTCCAGCGGTGTGTTGTATCAGCAGATTGTGAACGGTGCGCCGTTTGATCTGTTCTTGTCGGCGGACAGTGAACGCCCAGAGCGTTTAGAAAAGGAAGGGCGGATAGTCCCTAACTCGCGCTTTACTTATGCTCGTGGCCAGTTGGCGCTATGGAATACCGGCACACCAGTGGGTACCGATCCTAAGCAGTGGCAGGGGAAATTAGCCATCGCGAATCCACGAACGGCGCCTTACGGTGCGGCTGCGCAATACTGGTTAGAGCAGAATGGGGCGTGGAATATTGCCGGCCTGACGCTGGTCACCGGAGCCAATATTGCCCAGACGTATCAATTCGTGCAAACCGGCAACGCGCCCATGGGGCTGGTGGCTTACCCGAATGTGAAGATGGCCCACCCGCAAGGGCAAGTTTGGTTGCTGCCCGCCGATGCCTATCCGGCCATTGAACAGCAGGCGGTGATTCTGGCGTCAAGCTCACAGCCGAAAGCGGCCAAGGCGTTTGCCGACTTTCTGCGTAGCGATGCCGCCCGTAGCCTGATTGAGTCGCATGGCTATTTGGCGCAGTAATGTAGCGCGCGTGGGAGGCGATGATGTCGGAGGCTGATTGGCTGGCGGTTCGTCTTACCTTACGGCTGGCCGCCACTACCACGTTGATCTTGATGCTGCTGGCGCCATCGTTGGCGTGGTGGCTGGCGCGAAGTCGTTCGCGTATTCGTCCGCTGATTGAGTCATTGGTCGCCTTGCCCTTGGTGCTGCCGCCGACAGTGCTGGGTTTTTACCTGCTGCTGGCCTTCTCACCTCGCTCATTGCCCGGTCATTGGTGGCTGGAGATGACCGGTCATACTCTGGCGTTTTCATTCACCGGTTTGGTACTGGCCTCCGTGATTTATTCGCTGCCTTTTGCGGTGCAACCCTTACAAAGCGCGTTTGTGAATATGGGGGATAAAGAGCTGGAAGCGGCGGCAACTCTCGGTATGGGGCGTTTGGCCCGTTTTCGCCATATCGTGGTGCCGATGGTACTACCGAGCTTTATCATCGCTGCGACCTTGAGCTTTGCCCATACCTTGGGAGAATTTGGCGTGGTGCTGATGATTGGCGGCAATATTCCCGGTCAGACGCAGGTGCTGTCGATTGCGCTTTTTGATCATGTAGAAGCGATGGATTACCAAAGCGCACATTATCTGGCCGGTGGACTCTTACTGTTTTCCGTAGTGCTGCTGACCTTGGTGTATGGCGTGCTGCAAAAACGTCAGCAAAGGCGGTTTCAGTAATGTTGCAGGTTGATATCACGCATACGCTGCCGGATTTTAGCTTGCAGGCCGCCTTTACACTGCCGGAGGAGGGGATCCACGGCATCATCGGCCACAGCGGCGCCGGTAAAAGTACGTTGCTGCGCATTCTGGCGGGTCTAACGCCGGCGCAGCAAGGTCAGATCCACTGCGGTGAGGTGTGCTGGCAAAACGGCACGCAAAGTTTACTGCCCGAGCAGCGTTCGGCAGGCATGGTGTTTCAAGATAGCCGTTTGTTTCACTGGTTAACGGTACAGGAAAACCTGCAACTGGCCGCGCGTTTTGCGAAAGGAAATAGCCCTGAACTGGCGCAATTGGCCGAGCGACTAGGGTTTAGCGCTTTGCTGGATATGCCCGCGCGAGCGTTATCCGGCGGGCAAAAACAGCGGGTGGCGCTGGCTCGTGCCTTGATGGCCACGCCGCGCTGGTTGTTGCTCGATGAGCCTTTGTCAGCACTCGATCATCATGCGCGCCGGCTTTTACTGGATGAGATTGCAGCCTTAAGTCGCGAGCTGGCTTTGCCGATGTTGTATGTCAGCCATGCGATGGAAGAGGTAGTCACGCTTTGTCGTCAGGTGGTGCTATTGCATCAAGG
>JBOFJM010000529.1:0-6132 GCA_051656825.1 Kluyvera sp. | reverse complement strand
CCCTTCGCGCGAGTCGCGATATTTTACCTGCTCGCCCGTGACGTACAGCGTGTCACCTTTCACCTGGATATTCGGCGCGGCAAAACCGGCGTTGTATTTCAGTTGAGTCAGTTGATTCGCCACCACGGAATGCTGGAGGATGGCGTCCTGCGGCTGTGGCCGATAAGCCGGGCGCGCGTTGTCGTTATAAGATGGGCGCAGGTCGTTAAAGTTGGTGCGTAAGGTAAAGCCGAACATCACGGTATTACCGCGCTCATAGCTCAGGTTCACGTCGGCCCAGTCGGTGACGCGATAGATAGCGCCAACGTTAAACTGGCTTTTTTGATTAAGTTTACCGGCGAAATCTTGCTGATAGTTGTTGCCTTCGTACTCCAGTTTCAGGCGCAGCGGCTGCCACGGCGTTTGGTATTCAATGCCGCCAAAATACGCCGCCGGGCCGTGAAACATCTGGCTGCCGTCGATAGAACCGGCCTTGCGATAGCTGTTGTCGCGATAGCAATATTTGTCGCTGTATGAACAAAACGGGTTGGTGGCGTTGGCGCTGGTTCCCAGATATCCCCAGCCTAATCCCAGAGTAAAATCGAACGGCCCCCACGCTTTGCTCGCCACAATATATTCAGAATCAAACAGCCCAGTACCGCCGATATCGCGCGCGCCCACGGCCACCTGTGGCAGCCAGTAGCCCTCTTGCCACAGCCGTAGCTTCACGTCGAAGGCTTTATCTTTATAGCTTTGCGAGCCGGAAAACGCGTCTACGCTGCTGTATTGTTTGGTGCGCACGTCGGTATAGCGCAGCGTCGTTTCCAGCCACGGGAACAACTGCGCCGAAGCGGAGTAGTAGCGATACTGGTCATTATCCCGATAGTTGAGGCTAAATTCCCCTTCGCGCGCCATGCGTGCCGTTGGCGTTTGCAGCAGGCCGACGCCGCCAAAATCCGACTGTGAAGGGCCAATTGGCGCAGGGTACGTTTGTGCATGGCAGGCGGAACTTACCGCCAGAGCCAGCAGGCTATACAGACAATTTTTCTTCATATTATTCAGGTCTCCGCTGCGACAAAGAGCGAAGAATCGCGGCGTTTAGCGCGTCGTACTGATTCGTCCACAGGGCATCGGCAAAACCAACAAACAGGATGCTACCGGGCATCGGCTCAATGTGGCGCTGGTTCCAGTACGCCACCGGCGCTCTTTGGGTGCGCCCGTTTGGGTAAATCACCCATGCATAGCTGCGGTCTGCCCCCGCTAAACGGTTGACATCGTCCAGGTAGCTGGCGACATCACGCCCCGGTGTGAACGTGCGGCTGCCGGGTTTATCCACCAGCCCCAGCAGCGTAATGGTTGACGGTTCATGCCCCAGCCACAGGGTATATTTCCCCTCTAATGGCGGGTTATCTTCATCGTGAGTACGCACCGTATCGGGGTCGAGCGGGACTAACAGCCGCCCGGTAACCGGCATCGCCTGTAGCTGGTTACGCAGTGCATTGATCGCCGCCGCCGTGCTGCCGCTCTCCTCTGCCGCCAGCGCGGCAAGTTGCCCCAGCAGCGAGTGATGTTCACGTTCAGCCTTCGCCGTAGTTTGCGCTGAAGAAATCACCGCCCCAGGCCACCAGAATCCCGCCAGTCTGGGCTGCGCCACTAAATCAGCCAGCCGTTCGGCATCGGTAAGAATGAGCGGTTTGGCCTCGCCCGCCAGATGCACATCCACCGTCCCTGCGGCCAGTGCGGCGGTCGTTATCAGGCTGGTCAGGGCTGCGGCGATAAGCATTTTCTTCATGATTTAGCCGCCTTGATAAGCGTGGTATTGACCAGGAAAGTCCCCGCGCCAAGATATTGCTCAGAGCGACGGATTTGCCCGTCGCTATCGACCCAAAAACGGTTACGCCAGCGGGCTTCATCGGTGCTTACCGACTCTTCCAGCACACGGACGGGGGTGTTGGCGCCCGCCATGGTTAGCGTGTCGCTACCGTCCCAGCGGAAGGTTGAGGTGGCAGTGGCGTAGCGCACCTGCTGGTGCTCCGTCCAGCCCATCGTTCGCGTCCACGTCGCGCCATCGAGAATTTGCAGCGGGTGAGCCAGAGGGTCGTTATCGAGGTTATTCACCGTCAGCAGGTTGTCGCCCGTCATCTGCGTTTTCACCAGCCGCCCGTGCTGGGTGGCCAGCATCGCCCGGTCTTGCGTTAGCCATTTCTGCTGGCCGTTTTCTGAGAACGCCAGCACCACAAAAATCTGCGGGCCGCCGTTGAGCTGCATATATTGGCTGGCATACGGCATGGTCTGCACTTCGTCGTCGGTAAGCTGCACACCCGACTCGCCGAACATGCTGTGCCAGAATGATTGCCCCAGCCCCTTTGTGCTGGGTGAACACGCCTGAAGCAACAGGCAAAAACAAGGAATGACGAGTCGCTTCACCACGTTCTCCTGGGGGCGAAATAACCACACCGAAGTGTGGTTAGAATTAACGTACCGTGGATTACTGGGTACGGGTGCTCGTTGTCGTGCTGGTTGTGGTGGTGGTTCCGGTGTTGGAGCCATCGCCACCAGCCGCTGCCAGCGCCATACCGACCGCAGAACCTACGGTGCTGGTACTGGTCGCGGTTGAACTTCCGGCTGACACGGAGGTTGCCGCAGCGCCAGCCGCCTCACCCGTTTCAATGGGCGCGGCACTGACATTTGCCGCAGCAAACGCCGATATGGCAAAAATGCCATAGAGGATTTTCTTCATAAACATTCCCTTTGTGAGGTGAATGGAGAGATACCCGAAATACTCAGGCGCTATCGAGTATACATAATTAAAATAGATAGATTACGGCAGCCGATAATATCAAAGCCGTTTTAGGAACATCACTTATTCGCGTTAATTACGCTCAAACATGAAAATAAAAAAACTAAATATCAACACATTACATAAACCCTCAATACCAAAATGGTGAGGATATTCTTAAAAACTTCATTTCATCCATGTTTTCACAATAAAAATTCAGATAAACCTGATGAATTTTAAACAGGCTTTTTTGAGACTATTCCCGATAAAATGTAAACATAGATATTAATTATTCCTCTAATCAGCTTTTAGAAAAATATCAATTTGCGATCGCGATAGTGAAAAGCACGACGAATTTGCCAGCAAATTAAAATACTGGCAATGCTATGCAGGTTTTATTACCACCGGAAAGGTAGAGTGGCAAAGCCGTTTAAAATAACACTCTCTTACCCGGAAATTCCATTATGAAAAAAACAACCATTGGCCTATTTGGTATCGGGCTGGAAACATACTGGCCACAATTCGATGGGCTAAAACACCAGCTTGAAGGCTATTTGCAATGCGTAGAGAAAAAACTGCATCAACAGAATGACATCAAACTTATTAATGCGGGATTAGTCGATAATAATACACAGGCTGATACCGTCGCTGAATGTTTTGCTGATAACAAAATCGACGCGCTGATCTTATATATTACAACCTATGCGTTAAGCTCTACGGTACTGCCGTTGGTACAACGCCTGAATGTTCCGGTTCTGATTCTGGCGTTACAGCCAGAAAGTCAGTTGCCCTGTGCCGCTATTAATCAGCTTGCCGATCGCGGTCACCGCACGGGGCAATGGCTGGCGCATTGCCAGGCGTGCAGCGCACCGGAGTTGGTGAATGTCTTTCAACGTGCTGAGATTCACTACCATCTGGTCGTCGGATATCTGGAAGATGACATTGCCTGGCGGCAAATTGATAGCTGGATAAACGCCGTACACGTCGCCAACAGCCTAAAATCTACCAATGTAGGGGTTCTGGGGCATTATTATAATGGCATGTATGACGTCTATTCTGACATGACCCATTTGTCGGCCAAATTTGGCGTGCGTTTTAAACTGCTGGAGATCTGCGAATTAGTCAATTCCCTCCCCAACACGACCGAAGATGAGCAAAAGAATAAATGTCAGGAGGTTTATTCTTTACTTAACGTCGATGACACCTGTGAAGAATATGAATTACAGCGCGCAATTATCACGGCGGTCGTGCTGGAAAAAATGGTTAAACAACACCTGTTGGGAGCACTGGCTTATTACTATGAGGGCGCGCCGGGATCGGCGCATGAAAATATCGTGACCTCGGTAATCCTGGGAAATACGCTGCTCACCCATCACGGCATTCCCGTCGCTGGCGAGTGCGAGATTAAAAACGTGCTGGCGATGAAAATACTAAGCCTGCTCGGCGCTGGCGGCTCCTTTTCAGAACCGTATGGCATCAACTTCCAGAACGACACCGTACTGTGGGGGCACGATGGCCCGGCGCATCCGTCGATGTCAGCAGAAAAAGTCAGGCTGGTTCCCCTGCCGGTTTATCACGGTAAACCCGGTAAAGGTGTCTCTATCCAAATGGCTGTCGCCCCAGGCCCCGTCACATTTCTGTCGGTGGTCGAACATCGCGACGGAGCTATCACCCTGCAATACGCCGAAGGTGAAGCTGTAGACGGTGAAATTCTCGATATTGGCAATACCAACAGCTATTACCGTTTCCCGCTGGGCGCGCGTGATTTCACCCAGCAATGGTGCGAAGGCGGCCCTGCGCATCACTGCGCCATCGGTCGTGGTCATCAGGGCGATACCCTGAAAAAGCTGGCTGAATTGCTGAATATTGGCGCCACACGGATTTGCTAGGGAGCGGTCATGGACGCATCAATTACGTTAGGTATTTTCTATCACCTACTCGGCGCACTAGCGGCCGCCTCGTTTTACATCCCGATCAATAGGGTGAAAAACTGGCAATGGGAAGCATCATGGTTGGTGAACGGTATCGCGTCATGGCTGGTGATGCCCCTGCTGGTTTCCTCACTGCTGCTGCCTGACGTCGGTGCATTTTTCGCGGCAATTCCTACGGCTATCGTCCTGAAAACATTTATTTTCGGCGCGTTGTGGGGCTTGGGCGGGCTGACCTTTGGCATGACATTGCGCTATCTGGGTCTGTCGGTGGGCTATGGCGTGGCGATTGGCATCACGCTGGTCGTCGGTACGCTGATGCCGCCGCTGCTTGATGGCCAGTTATTCAACCTGTTGAGCAGCACAAAAGGCGGATTGGCGCTGGTAGGCGTTGCCGTTGCGATTATCGGTATTGCCGTCACTTCGCTTGCCGGACATCTCAAAGAGCAAGCCTCAGGGAGCAGCCACAACGGCAGGAACGTCAAAAAAGGCATCGCGATTGCGCTGTTTTGCGGCGTCACCAGCGCCTTTATGGCATTTGCCATTAATGCCGCCGAACCCATACAGCAATTGGCATTAGCGCAGGGCGTCGATCCGCTTTATCAGGTCATGCCGGGCTATGTGATCATCATGGCAGGCGGGTTTGTCACCAATCTGGCCTATTGCCTGTACAAAGCCAGACAGAATCATACGCTCGCTCGCATTCGGCAAGACCCGACGCATTTATGGCGCAATCTGGCGCTTTCCGCGCTCGGCGGCGTGATTTGGTATCTCCAGTTCTTCTTTTACGGCTGGGGGCATGTGCAGATGGTCGCCCTGGATCTTGGCCTTATCAGTTGGACGTTTCATATGTCGATGCTGGTATTGTGCGGCGGGATTTGGGGATTTTTACTGAAAGAATGGCGTAATTGCGGGGCAAAACCGCTGCGCTACCAGTTGGCGGGGATGCTGATAATCGTTGTCTCGACCCTGATTATTGGTCTGAGCTGATAAGAATGGCGCCGCCCGAAGGCGACGCCAGCGTCATTATGCGCGCCAGGATTTATAACGGTTAATCAGACCGTTGGTCGAGCTATCGTGGCTGTCGATCTCTTTATCATCGTTCAGTTCTGGCAGAATGCGGTTTGCCAACTGTTTGCCCAGCTCAACGCCCCACTGGTCAAAGGTGAAGATGTTAAGAATTGCGCCCTGAGTAAAGATTTTGTGCTCATACATCGCAATCAACGCGCCCAGGCTGTACGGCGTGATTTCGCGCAGCAGGATGGAGTTAGTTGGGCGGTTACCTTCGAACACTTTGAATGGTACTACGTAGTCCAGGGTTGCCGGATCTTTACCCTGGTCACGGTATTCCTGCTCAACCACTTCGCGGGATTTACCAAACGCCAGCGCTTCGGTCTGAGCGAAGAAGTTAGACAGCAGCTTCGGATGGTGATCCGACAGCGGGTT